>NZ_JBFRPB010000057.1:0-64568 GCF_041471785.1 Vibrio sp. 10N.261.51.C6
TGTATAAGAGACAGCCCAATGGGTGCCTTTTTCTTTAGCATTCGTTAACTCGAAAAGCGGATGCTTACCAGAAGGTAATGAACAAGCCCGCTGTCACTGCCATTCCAACATAGTTGTTGTTTAGAAAGGCTTGGAAACAAAGGTCTCGATCACGGTGGCGCATCAGGTGTTGTTGATACACAAATAAGCTTCCCGCTACCAACAGTGCCCAATAGAAGGTATCTCCTAGTTGGTAATGCATGCCTAACGCAATCAGCATCGCTAGGGTGACGAGTTGCAAAGAGCCAACAATCAGTTTATCGAAGCGACCAAATAAAATAGCCGTCGATTTAATACCAATCTTCAAGTCATCATCTCGGTCAACCATCGCATATTGCGTGTCGTAAGCAATCGTCCACAACGCGTTAATCACGAAGACAAACCACACAATGCTTGGCAGTTCATTGGTTTGTGCCGCCCAAGCCATTGGTATCGCCCAACTAAACGCTAAGCCAAGAAACAACTGTGGAAGATGCGTAAAACGCTTCATGAAAGGGTAAATGAACGCCAGACCCACACCAATAAATGAGAGCTTAATGGTCAGTGGATTCATGGTGAGTACCAGCAAGAATGAAACTACGGCTAGCACTAAAAAGAGCAGAATCGCTTCCTTACTGGAAACCAAACCAGACGGCAGTGGACGCTGCTTGGTACGTTTAACATGACCATCTACTTTACGGTCCGCAAAGTCATTGATCACACAGCCAGCTGAACGCATCAACACCACGCCGAGTACAAAAACAACCAAGACATCAAAATCAGGCATACCTTGTGCGGCGATAATCAGTGACCACAAGGTCGGCCAAAGGAGTAATAGGGTACCAATCGGGCGATTCATTCGCGTTAATTGCCAATACGCCTTCGCTTTGGTGGCAAGCATTTACACACTCTCCTTAGAGTAAATGGGTGATGTTGGTAAAAACAGTTCTGCCACAAGCATCGGTTTATGGTTCATCCATAATCGAGAACGACGCGCGAGTAATCGCTCATCGCCTGCGATAACCCAACCAACTTGCAGCGCATCTCGCTCCACGTTCTCAGCACTAAAAACGGTCAATCCAAGCGGGACATTACCTTGTTGAGAAAGGTCTGAGTGCTGATGATCTTCTAATGTGACTCGGGGAATCAAGGTTCGACCTAACACCCACGGTTCGTCATCACCCTTTAAAATCACTTTACGCAGTAAGCAATCAAACGATGATAAAAGATGTTCCTCGTCTTGTTGCAGCATTGAGCGTTCTACAACTTGATTATGAAGCAACTCAACAGACAGGTGCTGACAGCACTTCCCCAACTTGCGGGAAAGAGAACCTTGCTCCATCAGCCACTCTTTGGTGGTTTCATTAGGAAAATCAAATGTTTCTGTACTTTGCCAATCTACATTCATTAACGAATTAAGATACAGCGATATTGGCTGATTCATACTAGTATTCAATAGGTGACTTTACACGTACAATAAAGCTTCAACTTTCGAACAAAATTAAAGCGTTCTTCGAATTGTAAACGTATTTAGATTTAGACCGCTCATTGTAACAAGACTAATGCGTTTCGAATATCGCGAATAAACTAAAGAAAAGTCACAAATATGCACAAACGTTATGTAGCCCAAATATTTCTTGCGATTACCCTACTCTTTTCAGCATCAAGTTTCGCGGAAGAGGAGTCGGCAGCTAAACTCGCCTACTTCACGCTAGAGCCAGACCTGACCACCAATTTTTACACTAAAGGTAAAAAACTGGGCTACATTCAGGTTCGCCTCGACATCATGGTGGCAAATAGTAGCGACTTGGCCGCTATTGAGCATCACCAACCACTGATTCGCGATGCGGTGATTGAATTGCTTGGCAAACAAAACGAAGAAACCATTAAATCTCTATCTGGCCGTGAAGACTTAAGAAAATCCTTAGTTGAACACCTCAACAAGATTTTGCTTCCAGAGACAGGTAAAACCCTGATTGCTGACTTACTGTTTACCAAATACCTTTATCAGTAATGATGTAAAACGAATCCCAATAAAAAAGCGGCTCATCTGGCCGCTTTTTTTGTCTCTATCGTTTGGCTACTCATTAGAAGATATGAATTAGCTTCTTGCCGAGCTTGGTGCTTTCATCGCATCGATAAAGCCAATAATCACACCAGCGGCTAGACCAGCTAAATGCGCCGTATTGGCGATAGCCATAAATGGCTGCATGTACCCAAGCACCAACCACACCAACATAAAGCCGACAATCTGTCTTGGGATACCTAAACCAAGTTGTGGCGCCTTCGCACCAACCACCCATAAGTAACCAACCAAGGCATACACAACACCAGACAAACCACCGAAGTTCGCCCCTTCAACCCAATACTGCCCAGCACCTGAAAGCGCAGAAGAGACAGCAAAGATCTGAAGTAGCTTGAGGCTGCCAAGTTTCTTCTCAATGTCTCCACCTAGCTGCCACCACCACAAAATATTAAATGCGATGTGCATAACAGAGAAATGTAGAACGGCATGACTCAACCAACGCCACAGCTGCCATTGCTGTCCATCCACCGCTGGGAAATGTAGGGCATTGAAAATAGCTTGGCCAAAACCGATCTGTTGCAGCGCAAAAATCACCACACACACCAACATCAGGCTTAGTGTCACTGGGCCTGCTTTGGCTTTGATCATGCCCATGAAGCTTGGCGTGTGGTAATGGAAGTTGCTCTTTCTGGTCTCTGCCATGTCCCAAGATGCAGCTTGATAGCGCTTATGATTGGGCTCAGCCAGAAAACGATTCAGCTCAGCTTCGGTTTCAACCTGAAATTGGCCATCAAGAAGCCAAAGAGCAAAACGCCCTTCTCCCTCTGGAGACATCTGAATAGGGATCTGACGAGAGGCCATATAATCAATAAATGCTTGAGCAAGACGTGGATTGTCTAACACCATCAATCTAATCATTGTTACTTCCTATTCATTCTATGAGGGATGCTTGAGGCGGTTCAGGTGATGAAAGTCATTAACCTGCGATCACTGGAAGTTCAGCACGATGCCAAGCTTCGAAACCACCATCAACACTATATACCTCTTCAAAGCCTTGGTTCACTAAATATTGTGCCGCACCTTGGCTACTGATGCCGTGGTAGCACATCACTAAGATAGGTTGTTCGAACTCAACCTCATCCATGAATGACACCATCGTATCGTTAGTCAGGTGGTAGGCTGTTTTTGGGTGGGCAACCGCAAAAGACTGCGGGTCACGTATATCGACAAGTCGAGCTTCGCCTTGTTCGATGAGGGCTTGAGCGCCTTTAACATCGATATGTTTAAACTGGTCCATGACTTTCTCTTTTTATACTGATTTACTTTGCTGCCATTGTAACCTATCCCAAGGCTAACATTCACATCCACTTAATAAGGTTATCCACCAGCGATCACTTTTACACCATTTGTGGATAAATCTGTGAATTGCGTGAATAAAGTGTCTTTTCAAAAATAGATCCACAACATGTAGTAATGATCCTGATCTAACTGTGGGTTAACTGAAACATATC
Source organism: Vibrio sp. 10N.261.51.C6 (assembly GCF_041471785.1). Classification (NCBI taxonomy): domain Bacteria; kingdom Pseudomonadati; phylum Pseudomonadota; class Gammaproteobacteria; order Vibrionales; family Vibrionaceae; genus Vibrio; species Vibrio sp. 10N.261.51.C6. The sequence continues at coordinate 3,556 of NZ_JBFRPB010000057.1, forward strand.
CCCACTCGAAAAACCCCGTCAAAGCCTTACTACACACTGCTTTTAGATAGCTGACGAATAAACTTCTCACAGAGTTATCCACAAAATCATTTTGCAAATTTCGATCGCAAAAGTTGAGAAATCGATCCAAAACAAAAAGGCCGAGATCTCTCGATCTCGGCCTTTTCAAAATTCAGCTATTTGTTAGCTCTACTAGAAAGTAGAAGCTAATAGAAACTAGATGCTATTAGAAATCACCAACGGCTTGTTTCAATTTCTTCATCGCATTCTTTTCTAACTGGCGAACACGCTCAGCTGATATACTGTAGGTATCCGCTAAGTCTTGCAGGGTTGCCTTGTTGTCGTCTAACCAACGTGAGCGAACAATGTGTTGGCTACGCTCGTCTAAGCTTGCTAGTGCTAGCCCTAGGCGATTATTGGTGTGTGACTCCCAGTTAGCCGCTTCAACCGTCTCAGCAACGTCTGACGCCTTGTCTTCTAGGTAGTAAACTGGAGCAGTGTAAGCAGAACCGCCATCGTCATCGTCCATAGGCGCTTCAAACGTCGCATCTTGTGCTGCTAAGCGAGATTCCATCTCACGAACTTCTGAAGGCTCAACACCCAGTTCACGAGCAACCGTCTCAACTTCACCGTTATTGAACCAACCCAAACGCTTTTTAGACTTACGAAGGTTAAAGAACAGTTTACGCTGTGCCTTAGTGGTCGCAATTTTAACGATACGCCAGTTACGTAGAACGTATTCATGGATTTCAGCTTTGATCCAGTGAACAGCAAACGAGACGAGACGAACACCAACTTCTGGATTGAAGCGCTTAACAGCCTTCATCAAGCCGATGTTACCTTCTTGGACGAGATCAGCCATTGGTAGCCCGTAGCCAGAGTAGCCTCTTGCAACGTGCACCACGAATCTTAGGTGGGAAAGGATCAAGCCTTTCGCAGCGTCGATCTCACCTTTGTAATGTAATCGCTCTGCAAGTCCACGTTCCTCTTCAGGAGTCAGCATAGGGTAGCTGTTCGCTGAGCGGATATAGCTATCTAAACTATCTTGTGTGACTAAAGCCATTTGATACGCTTGGTTTGCCATTCGGTTCCTCATCAATCTCTGATCTGGAGTAATACATCTATTAAAACCCTACAATCTTGAACCTAAAATGAACAGGTTTCAAGGAGGGGGAAGTAATTATGCATAATCAATTCGTCTATACAAGGCAAAAACTGGTTAAGAAGTGCCTATTTTTCGTCTAAATATGACTCTATTCACCTAAACTGGTTCAATTTCTTTTAGGTGACGCTGTGCAGAAAGCTTTGCAGCCACACTACCAAGCAGAGTTCCGACGATCAAAAGCAGTAAAGATTCATCCCAACTCAGGCCAATTAAACGGAAGTGGCTGTCGTATAGCTGAGCCAAGTCATCCACCGCGCTGTTCAGCAATACGGTAATCAATGCCGTCATTACCCAAGCGCTAATCGAACCTAAAACGCCAAACCACATCCCAGCATAAAGGTATGGTCGAAGAATGTAGCTGTCGGTCGCACCAATCAGCTTCATGGTTTGAATCTCTTCTTTATGCGCCAACACATTAAATCGTAGTGTATTGCCGATAATCAGAAATACCGCGCCCAGCATCAATACCGTTAAGGTAATCACGATGACAGCCGCTAATGCTTTGATCGCATCTAATCGCGCTAACCAATCTTCGTCTAGGCGAACATCGGTCACTAATTCTTGTTGTTTAACTGTGCCTGCCAGCTCTTTAATTAAGGTATCGCTGTGCACGCTTGGCGTAATCACCAGCACACCTGGCAGTGAATAATCGTCGAGAATGGTTAGGGCGTCTTCAAAACCAGAATACTGGCTGAGGTCTGCAAGCCCTTGCTGCGGAGAAATGTACTCCACGAGCTCAACTTGATCCCAACTTTCGATTTCATCCTTAAGCACCATTACTCGTGGCTCAGGAATACCATCCTCTACATAAGCACTTATTTGTGACGGGCTAGTGACATCTTGCGCCACTTCCCCTACATTTTTACCTAATAGGTACAAACAAGCTGGCATCGCCAACGCCATAGAGATCACCGCAAGGGTCAGTAAGTTGCCTAACGGGCGCTGCCACATTTGCGAGAACGATGACTTGGCTTGTTTCCAGTGAACAACAAAGAAGCCGTCGCTTGAAGCGCGGTTTGCTGCTCGATTAGATTGAGGTTTTTTGATGCGCTTATTCGCGGCCATAGTCTTCAACCTCACTCAAAAATCCTTGGTTTAATTCAAGATGGCGGTACTGAGGGCGAGTGTTCACTAACCCGATATCGTGCGTCGCTAGGATGATCGTCACACCTGCGCGGTTGAATTCTTCAAATAATCGCAACACACGGTTAGATAATTCAGGGTCTAGATTACCGGTAGGCTCATCGGCTAAAAGCAGAGTTGGACGGTTAACCACGGCGCGAGCAATACCCACGCGTTGTTGTTCACCACCAGAAAGTTGGCTTGGCAAACAACGGGCTTTATCTAATAAACCGGTTTTATCCAACGCAGCACTGACTCGGCGTTTTATTTCGTTTTCAGAAATAGATTCAATACGCATAGGCAGAGCGACGTTATCGAAAATCGAACGGTCCATCAGCAGGCGATGGTCTTGAAAAACAATCCCAATATTACGGCGTAAGAAAGGAATGTCTTTGGCTGGGATACGAGTGATATCGTGATCGTTGAACCAGACACGTCCATCAGTTGGACGCTCTATCGCGCAGATCAACTTCAGCAAGGTACTTTTACCAGCCCCAGAGTGCCCACCCAAAAAAGCCATCTCTCCACGTTTCAGGTGAAAGTCCACTTTTTGGAGCGCTTGTCTTCCACCTCGGTAGGCTTTACTCACTTGCTGAAATTTGATCACCGAAAATTCCTCTTACGATCACTAATATCAAATTTAAAAACGGTAGCAGATTAAGGATAAACCACTTTGCTACTCGCGTTACTCTTCGCGGCTAAATAGTGCTTCAATGAAGTCTTTAGATTCAAATGGACGCAGGTCATCAATACCTTCACCCACACCAATGTAGCGGATTGGAATCTGGAACTGGTCAGCAATTGAGAAAATTACACCACCTTTCGCCGTACCATCTAGCTTAGTCAGTGTAATACCCGTAACTGGAGCCACTTCACTGAACAACTTCGCTTGGCTGATAGCGTTCTGACCTGTACCTGCATCGAGCGTTAGCATGATTTCGTGTGGCGCAGAGTCATCAATCTTCTTCATTACACGAACGATCTTGCGTAGCTCTTCCATCAGGTTGCTCTTGTTCTGCAAACGACCGGCTGTATCAGCAATCACAACATCAACACCACGAGCCTTCGCTGCTTCAATCGCATCGTAGATAACAGACGCACTGTCCGCACCAGTGTGTTGAGCGATAACTGGCACATCGTTACGCTGACCCCAAACCTGAAGCTGTTCAACGGCTGCAGCACGGAAGGTATCACCCGCTGCTAGCATCACTTTCTTGCCTTCATTTTGGAATTGTTTCGCCAGCTTACCGATCGTAGTTGTCTTACCTACACCGTTCACACCCACCATTAAGATAACGTAAGGTGTTTTAGTGGTATCAACAACCAGTGGCTGTTCCACTTGGCTTAAGATGTCTGCCATCTCTTCTTTGAGCAGACCATAAAGCGCTTCACCGTCTTTTAGGTCATTGCGAGATGCTTTTTCTGTCAGGTTTTCAATGATCTTAACCGTGGTATTCATACCCACGTCAGCAATCAGAAGTTGCTCTTCTAGCTCTTCAAACAGGTCTTCATCGATTTGCTTGCCTTTGAACAGACCAAAGAAACCAGCACCGATGTTTGCTTTAGTGCGGCTTAGGCTGCGCTTAAGACGAGCAAAGAAGCTTTCTGTCGGCTTCTCTTGTACTTCTTCAACCTTAGCTTGAGGAACTGCCACTTCTTCCTGTTCTGCTTCTGCTTCTGCTTCTGCTGCGACAGGTTGCTGCTCTTGTTGAGCTTCTTCAGGCGCGACCTGTTCAGCCTCAACTTGTGATTCAACTTCAGTTTGATCTTCAACGCTTTCTACGTTCGCTTCATTCTGAGTTTTTGGGCTTTGTTCTTCTTCACCAAAACCAAGCCACGATAATAATCCGCGCTTCTTTTTTTCCGTCATCAGAGGAGTTTCCTAGATCTACTAATTAGCTGTATTGACTTAATACACGTCGACTCTTTGCTATTGTTATACAATACAAGCTTGTACAAACGAATAGTAAAGAAAAATGACAAAGCAGTGATAAGTTTGCTTTTAGCTTGATACACTTTGTCATTGCAAATTTATTTAATACACGAACCCACTTAAATTGGGCTCGGTATAGTATCACTTTATTAGCGGTCAAAAAATCTATGGTAAGACGTCGCCAGCAAAACACATCACAAAAAAAGCCATCCGGAGGCTTTGTTAGAATTATTAGTGGCTCATGGAGAGGTAGAAAGCTGCCTGTTCATGATTTAGAAGGATTACGCCCAACCATTGACCGAGTAAAAGAAACACTCTTTAACTGGGTGGCTCAAGATATCCCACATTCAACTTGCTTGGATGTATTTGCCGGTTCTGGCGGTCTAGGTTTTGAAGCAGCTTCTCGCCAAGCCAAAATGGTGACACTGCTCGAAATGAATCAAAAGGCGGCTAAACAGCTTTCTGATAACGCGAAAGAGCTCAAGGCAGACAACATTAATGTCGTGAATACTGATGCTATCTCTTTCCTTAAGAAACCAGGCACGCCTTACGATATGGTTTTCCTTGATCCACCATTTCGCAAAGGCTTACTGGCAGAAACAGTACAACTGCTTGAGAGTAACGGTTGGCTTTCAGACAATGCCATCATTTACGTCGAGACAGAGAAAGAACTGAAACTCGAAGCTATGCCAGAGAACTGGGAATTGCATCGCGATAAGACCACCGGACAGTCAAGCTACCGACTGTTCAATCGAATTACTGAAGAATAGGAGTTATTGAATGAAGTTCTTGCTTCCACTAGCAAAAGCAGCCATCGCCTTTGTTTGGTTTATCTTGATCGTAAATATTTTCTACCCGTTCCCGGGTAATGCTGCGATTGCGCTTTATATCATGACAGCATTCTTGTTCTTCATGCACGGCCTGCAGATGCTGATTTTCATCGGTGCTTTCGGCGACAAGATCGAGATGTCACGTTGGGAGAAGTGGTCAATATTGATTTTCGGTGTCTTCGCCTTACTCGATATCCGACGCAAACACATGATGTAATCGAGCTTAAGCCCAGATATAAAACGCTTAGCTAAAGAAAACATCATGACAGAAACAGTAGAGACAAAAACGCCGCTCATTTGAGCGGCGTTTTTTTATTCAGCAATGATATTGATGTTAGCCCATGTAGCCTTTCACACCATCGAGGAACATTTGCGTCGACAGCATAACCAACAACAAGCCCATCAAGCGTTCGATGGCTTTAAGACCTCTCTCTCCCAGCACTCGCAGGAAGAAGCCATTAAACATCAGAATAAAGAAGGTAGCACCCCAAGCCAGCATCACTGCGCCTGAAAGCTCTAACATATTGTCAGGGTGCTGTGTCGACAACAGAATCAATGCCGCAATCACTGAAGGGCCAGCAATCATTGGGATCGCCATCGGCACAATAAACGGTTCTTCACCCGCCGCGAGGCCAGTAATACTACCCGCACTTGGGAAAATCATCTTAATCGCGATAATAAACAGAATAATACCGCCAGAGATACTCAAGGTTTCAGGCTGCACGTGCAGGAAGTTCATGATGCTTTGACCCGCAAATAAGAACAGCAGCAAGATAACCAGTGCGAACATCAGCTCACGAATCAGAACAATACGGCGACGCTTCGGGTCAATATGCTTAAGGATAGAGAGCACGATTGGCAAGTTGCCAAGCGGGTCCATGATAAGAAACAGCATGGTTGCTGCAGATAAGATTTCCATAAGTTTGTCTCGAAAAGCGTAAGTGCGCGGAGTATAGCAGCCTCAACATTGATTTTCGAACGCAGTGATAAGCGGGTTAACTGATGCTTTTAAAAGGGGATGTTATAAGAAGGCAAATTAGCGAAAGCAGATTGAAAGGTAATGAAAAGAGTGGAGCCGAAACATGCACCCACTCTTTATTCACGAATAAAACAAGCCACTAAGAATTAGTGATTACACACACGTTCGCGGTTAGTGCAAAGCTTATCATCGACAACGACAACCTTTTCCATCTTCAAGAAAAACTTCAACAGGCTATCTAAATCCAGACCATTGAGCTTACAAGTATGGAAGCGAGCTTCTTCGCCATAGGTTTGAGCAAGCGCTAATGTTAGCTCTTCGCGAGTCAGTGGCTTTTCACTAAGCAGGTTTAAAACGTTGTGTGCGTGAATTTCAGTCGTCATAACTCAATCTCATGTTTAATGAATTACACGTAGAGTACCGAGTTTTAGCAACGCCGTTTTGATGTAGCTCAGGCTTGAGAGAGCTCTACCCTAAATAGTAATCGATGCGACGATGAATGCGTGTGCGAGAAAGTAACTGCCCGTTACCCAAAAGTAAGCGCCCTTGATTGGGCTGCGGTAACTGTTTAGCGCATAAGCTAAGGCCGAAAGGAGCAGCACGCTACAGCCAGCAAAACCGACCGCGTGTGATAACTGAGGATCCAGCAGCCAAACCTCACCAGAAGCCCATGCTAACTGAATAAGCACAATGCCCATGATGACCACGGGAAAAACGAGTTTGTCTAAGCGTGGCAGCAGTAAAAAGAAAGCAACAACGCAAGCTGCCAATAACAGCGCGAACAACCACCAAACCATTTCTCCTGATAGCTGTAACCAAAATGCTTTGCTGTAACAAAGTTGAGCCAACAGGAAACACACAAAATGCAGAAGACGTTTTTGAGTAACAGTATGAAGCACATCTGCGATCGCAGAGATAGCCAACCCCGCAACTATCCAATAGGTAAAGTCAGCCACAACCGACTGAGTTAAAGCAATTGTCGCTAATAATACAAAGGTAAATACCTTATACGATAAGGCCTGACCGATATGTCCATGTTTCGTTCCTGCTATTGCTCCGATACCAGATAAGGAAACCGCTAACCAACTCCACATACCACTTGCCCTATTGCTTTAAATCGTCGCCAGTCTAGGCACACGAGTGTTGATGTAAAGCCTCAGCCCCTCAAAATTGGATCTTGATTACGCTTCCACTAAAAAGAGCATCTTTAGATTGAAGTCGTCACAATACCCGCAGCGATAGTGATTATTCCTTTTAAAATAGACTCATTGTTCGGAAAACTCATATAAATTGACGCTAGAGAACCCAAACTTAAATTCCAATCACTTCTATCCTGCCAACTCCACAATATGTCGCTATATATTGCAAATACCACATAACTAAAAGTTCAAAATTAAATATATAAACACCTTTAAAACAAACACTTAAAATCAAAAAAACAGACTTACATAGAACTTTCCAACACTATACAAACCTAGACTTACAAAGTGCGTAAATTACCTTTATAAAAACCACTTTGTCAGGTTTCGCTAAGCTTCCTGTCAAAAAACCATCAAAAAAATTAAACCTAAAACCTATAAATCTTAATTAAACAAACCTAGACACCACCAAGCCCCATTAATACAGTTTAACAACCTTTAACAATATAAATTACACAAAACGACCATTACAAAACAATCACTTAAAACAAATGAGAACAAAAAAAAATCATAACGAACAAAATAAGAGCTCCCCAAAATACACAGTAAAACATAGCAAAAGTGATAGAAAACCCAATAGTTTTCTATCACTTTTAAAGGCTTCGAAAGTAATTCTTGATCTAGAGCCATAAGTAGTGCTATTCTTTAAAACATAGCGAGAGACAACCAGATTTAGGAGTAGTGTTATGATTTCATCTTCGCAAAGACAAGGACTTGTAATGATCGCGGTAGTTGTAGGTCTAATGACACTACCGATGATGTACTAAGCAAGTTACAGATAAAAAAAGGGACGCCATGAGCGTCCCTTTTTTTGTTCAATTTTTTCACTTCGAAAACAGATGCAGTGTTAGCACATCCCAGTTCGCATAATAGAAACCTGCGGCAGCTAAAGTCATTGCCATCATCAGTAAGATCGCAACTCGCCAGATAAAACGACCACTACGTGGAGTCAGCTCCTTCTCACAGTCGTTACACATCATGATGAACTTATGTTGGTCTTCCAACTTAGCCTCATGTTCATTGACTACCTTATTACGACACGTTGCGATATAGCGCAGCTTGCTCACCATATCGTGCGGTAGCCTTTCTTCACAGCTTGTTACAAGCTCATGCAATCCTTCGCCTTCGGCATGATATTGAAGCCTCAATAATTTCTCTATATTGCGAGTTCTTGTCACCACTTTTTCAATATCGGTCATCTTAGCCCTCCCACTCCACACTATAATTCTAGTCGAGCATTTCCCTATTCTTATACAAAATCACTGTTATTTACGAGAGAAAGAGACAATAAATAACAATGCTTTATCCCAAACTGACCATTAAATGTGATGTCTGCCGAAAAATAATCAGCTTGGCTTACAACAGTTCACGAATAACGGCTTTAAACACATATCCCTATTGCCTGAAAGACTAGAATAACCATCACGACTACATGGAGGTTATATGCCTAATTCACTCTTTTTTGCCATCTTTGCTCTCGCTGCTCTAGCGGCTTGGGTATTTATTGGTTTCTATCGAAAACACTCGCAAGGTGAAAATGCGCCAGAGAAGAAAGTGAATGTCACGGTGTTAGACAAACAATCGATCGACCTTCCTGACGCAGAACCGGGCCAAGAAGATCAAGAGTACTGGATTTACGTTCAACGTGGTGTGGTTGGTCCGAAGCGAGAATTCCAAGTCGGCATCCACTATTTCCACGCCCTTAACCCTGGCGACAAAGGAACCTTAACCTACCAAGGCGATAAGTTCTTACACTTTGCGTTGAAGCGCTAAACGTCAGCCGCTTCAACTGTCGTCCCTAAGCAATCCATCAGAAAGCCTTAGCAATCACCGCTAAGGCAATAACCAACGCGTTTTCTCTGACTTAGACACCAACCAGCTCATCCATAATGCGCCAGCTCCGCTGATCACAATCCATAATGGAATAACCCATGCCGGATGTCCTTGGTACCAACCAAACTCTTTCATCGGCCACAAGAAAATCGGGTGCAGCAGGTAAATACCTAAGCTGTGCTTACTGATAAAGCCAACCACTTGGTTACTCTTCTCAGACAGGCCTTCACCATAGTAACGGCATACCATGAACACCATGCTCGCGGCTAATACGGTATTCAACGTTTTGTAAGATAGCCAGCGCCCTACCGTGTACTCTTCTGCTACCAAGCTTGCATCAACCACCATGTAAACCGTGGTTAGTAACGCTAGCCCACCCAGTAACACACTCACGCCAACGGTCATCTTGTTAAGTGGCACAATCTTATACAGCAAGTAACCCAATGGTAAGTAACCGGTGTACAACCACAATTCGTGACTCCAAGGGCCATCGATTTTCAGTAAGAACAGCAATGTTGTGAACAACCATACCGCCGTAAAGGCATAGACCGATCTATCACCGTACTTTCTAACCATGATCTGCAAGAACGGAATCACAAAATAGAGTGGGATGAAGTAATAGAAGAAACCAAGGTGGTAATAGGTGTAATGATGGTAGCTATTAAGCAACACGTCCCAACTGACGTCGGCATCAAAGCCCATTGCCGACCAGCCCGACAGATAGGTATAGAAAAGCGACCAGACAATGAAAGGTATCAGTACCTTGCCCAAACGACGCTTGAGGTAGTATTTGGCGTCAAACGGGCGCTGATCACTGAGCATCAGAGCGCCAGTAATCAAGATGAACACCGGCACCGCCCAACGACTGAAACCGTTCACCGTAATGGCGGTCAGCCACTCACCGAAAGGAATAGTGCCTAATTCATTCCGATAAGGCGCCAAAACATGAATCGCGATAACCGCTACGGCCGCGACACATCGTGCTAAATCAAAAAAGAGAATTCGCTGCTTCATGTAAATGCCTGATTAATATTCAATCATTCTACTATAGCAATAAAAAAGCTGACCGGAATAAATACCAAGTCAGCTTAGTGTTAAAGGAGATACTTATCGCGAATTTAGCTCATACGACTCTAGCTTCTGCGACTTGAGCTCTCACAAATGAGGCTCATGTGGCTGAAGCTTATGCCGCTGAAATTTGCGGCACTTTCGGTAAACGCAGAGAGATCACCGTCGTTATCGCCAAGAATGCGAAGGAAACCCACAGACACGCAGACAAACCTGCCATTTGGAATACCAAGCCCGACAATATCGTGCCAATCAAACGGCCCATCGCGTTTGCCATGTAGTAGAAACCGACATCAAGAGAAACGCCATCGCCTTTCGCATAACTCACAATCAAATATGAGTGAAGTGATGAGTTCACCGCAAAGATGACACCAAACACCATCAAGCCACCGATAATAACTAACTCGGGTTGCCAGCCAATCTGTACCGCATAAGCGATAGCAGCGGTCACTATAGCCAGCGCACCAGCCCATAACAGCGCGGCATGGCCATCTGGCACCTTACCTTGAGCTTTACCAGTAATCTTCGGCGCTATGCCCTGTACAAAGCCATAAGCGATGGTCCAAACCGCTAAGAAGCCACCCACCCATGAGTGATCCCATCCAAACACGCTGCCTAGGTAAATCGGCAAAGCAATCACAAACCACACATCACGAGCGCCAAACAGGAACATACGTGCTGCGGATAGGATGTTGATGGATTCAGACTTAGAGAAGATCTGTTTGAACTTAGGCTTGGTTTTCGCTTTGCCCATGTCCGCTTCTAAGCTCAACACACTGCCAACGAAGACCAATGCCAACACGGCTGCCATCGCGAGCACGGCGTATTGGAAGCCAATCGTTGAAAGCAGTAAACCACCAATAAAGAAGCCTGCCCCTTTAAGCGCATTCTTAGATCCGGTCAGAATCGCAATCCACTTATAAAGCGCGCCTTGTTGTTCATCAGGAACCAGAGTCTTAATTGAGCTCTTGGCACTCATCTTATTGAGGTCTTTAGCGATACCAGACAAGGCTTGCGCCGCCATGACCCAAGGAATGGTCAGCATTGCCGTTGGCACCGCGAGCATACCCAAGGCGACGACTTGCATGCCTAACCCAATGTTCATGGTCTTATTGAGGCCAAGACGCGCCCCTAACCAGCCACCGATTAGGTTAGTCACCACACCAAAGAATTCATAGAAAAGGAACAGTGAGGCGATTTCTAACGAACTGTAGCCAAGGTCGTAAAAATACAGAACCACCAACATGCGAAGTGCACCATCAGTAATGGTGAAGTTCCAGTAGTTGAAAGTCACCAACATATATTGGCGAACGCTCTTACTTAGATTTGAAAACATAACGCTATCTCTGCAATCTAAACAAAAAGAGCTTTTGGATCATGATAAGTTCAACACTCCAGATACCAAAAGCTCCCTGTCTAACACTGATGACTATTAGCTATTCGCTACGCCATTAATGTATTCAACCTGGATAGGTTTAGTGAAGGCACCTGGACGCAGTGCCTGCACCTCTTGAACTACCTTGCTCAAATCCCAGCCTTTTTCTAACAGTAGGTGAGCTGCGAACAAACCAGTGCGACCAGAGCCGCCCATACAATGCATTGCAACCTTGCCGCCGTTATCGACGATGTTATGTAGCTCAGGGCTAGCTGCTTGCCACTTCGCAGCAAAACCAGCACCCGGTGCACAGTCGTCTTCAATTTCGATCTGGAACCATTGCATACCTAACGCACGTGTTTTTTCACCAAGTGCCGCCACGTCTTTGCTTGCAAGCTCATGGTCATCAAGTGCCGTCACGATAGCTTCAACGCCTTGCTCTTTTAGCTGAGCCAGTGATGCATCAAGCGTTGCTTCTTTTGTACCTGGGCATGGAGTCAGGATTAGCGCACCTTGCTCTAGGTCTAGTTGCCATGTTGGATGTGTCATTATATCTTCTCCAGATTCTTATTAAGCAAGGCCAACGGTACGAACAAGCTCAGCGGTACGTGTTGCGTAACCCATCTCGTTGTCGTACCAAGCGTAGATCTTAACCATGCGCTTACCGACCAACATCGTTGATAGTGCATCCACGATTGTTGAGCGTTGGTCGCCTTTGTAATCGATAGAAACCAGTGGACGCTCTTCAAAGCCAAGAATGCCTTTTAGTTCATTCTGAGACGCTTCTTTCAGCATCGCGTTAACTTCTTCTGCCGTGGTGTCTTGCTTCACTTCGAAGATGATGTCTGTCAGAGAAGCGTTCGCTAGCGGTACACGAACTGCGTGGCCGTTGATGCGGTTTTCTAGCTCAGGGAAGATCTCAACAATCGCTTTGGCGCTGCCCGTCGTTGTTGGGATAAGACTCATGCCACATGCACGTGCGCGGCGTAAGTCTTTATGGGGCGCATCAAGAATAGTTTGCGTGTTAGTTAGATCGTGAATAGTGGTGAACGCTGCGTTCTCGATACCAAGCTTCTCGTTGATTACCTTAACCACAGGAGCGATACAGTTCGTTGTACAAGACGCTGCCGTTACGATTTTGTGTACCGCAGGGTCGAAGATATTGTCGTTCACACCAACCACGATGTTTGCAATGCCTTCTTCTTTCACTGGCGCCGATACCACAACGCGCTTCACGCCTTGCTCTAGGTATTTGTTTAGGAAAGAAGTCTTACGGTGAACACCGGTCACTTCGATAACCACATCGCAGCCAGACCAATCGATCGCATCGATGTCGCGCTCTTGTGTGGTTTTGATGCGCTGACCGTTGATGATCATCTCATCGCCTTCAACCGCAACTTCGTGGTTCCAACGACCTTGCACTGAATCGAACTCTAAAAGGTGCGCCAGTGTCGCTGTGTCGCCAGCAACGTCATTAATTTGTACAAACTCTAGCTCTTCCCAATCGAAAGCTGCGCGAAGTGCTAGACGGCCAATACGACCAAAACCATTAATACCTACTTTAACTGTCATTTTGTGTTCTCTCAGTTAGTGGTGAAACTTAAATTAAGACTTAAACGCAACATACTGGGCGTGAGTTCATCGACTCTAGACGCTCAATGTCTTGCTGGTATTCAGTTTTCAAACAGTTCGATGCGATAAGGTCGTCAATTAACTTTAGCATCCAACCTGGTAAATCTTGTGACAGGCGGTAAAACACCCACTGCCCCTGGCGAACATCAATCAAAACACCGTTTGAACGCAGCTGCGCAAGATGGCGTGAAACCTTTGGCTGACTTTCTTGCAATGCCTGAGTCAACTCACCAACCGATAAGCACTCATTGCGAACTATCAACATTAAGCAACGCACTCGCGTTTCATCGGACAGTAATTTAAAAAATTGGTGAGGAAGCATAAAAACATACTCATATATGGATATGCACATATCTTAGATATAAAAAAACGCACGTCAAGGCGTGCGTTTCAATTGTCATAAAAGTTTAACGAAGAAATATCAGAGCTTGTTGGTCACGGTATGGCTCCAACGGCGCGCTTCAGTAAGCTCCGTTTTAACCTGATCCACGCTTAATCCTAAATCGGCGCAGTGCTCATCAATCTGTTGCCAATCGGCATGCTCAAAGCTCTCTTCAAGTGCGAGCAAGGTACCATATGGCCCTTCTCTACGTAATAGAGCAACCTTGATACTTTTACACAGCGGCAACTGCTCGACTAAGTTATCTAACGACAAGTCCAACAGAGCATCCAACAAGGAGAATAAGCCAATCATAAAGGCCTGTTCTCTATACCCTTCAAATGCCTGATAGCGAGACATACGCTGACAAAACTGAGCACGCTGTAGAGACAATCCATACAGCTCTTTAGGCTTTTTATCGGACACATAAGAGGCGACGGCTAACGAGACAAACATTTTCAGTTTCTCTTGACCTAGATATACCAAAGCCTGACGAAAAGAAGAGATGGTAACTTCAAGGCGCGGCGACATAGTATTCACAAAACGCAGCAGCTTATATGAGAGCGCCACATCTTTCGCGACAATGCTCTCCACCCGTTGAAAGTCCACATCGGGCTTACACACTTCTTGAAACAGCTCCATAGCAATCACTTGCTCAGGGCTAATGTATTTACTCTTGATGATTTCCGGTTTATTGAAAAAGTAACCTTGGAAAAACTTAAAGCCAGCCTCTTTGGCTTGCTGGAATTCTTGTTCGGTCTCAACGCGCTCCGCCAAAAAGCTAAACTTTTTCCCTTGATGCGCCCTAACCAAATCACACGCTTCATCCAAACCCATCTGCATAATATCGAGCTTTACGATATGCGTGTATTTAAGGAAACGTTCCCATTCTGGGGTCGAAGTAAAATCATCTAGGGCAATCATGTAACCCGCTTGGTAAAGGTCTTTAACCGCTTCCAACAATTCATCTGTTGGTTTACAGGTTTCCAGAATCTCTACCACCACCTTATCTTTCGGCAAACTTAAGGGCAGTCGACGAATCAAACTTTGATAAGGGAAGTTGATAAAGCAGCGTGAAGATGGAATAGAAGGGTTAAGACCAACAGACAAGAAGTTCTCAACAATCAGACGATACGTTGCTCGATTAGACTCAATATGCGCTGGGTATGCATTCTTTTCTCCATCGCGAAATAACAACTCATAGCCGAGTGTATTCCTCTTGCGATTTAAGATAGGTTGTCGAGCAACGTATGTAGCGGTCATTTCTTGATAACTCTGATTGGTTTAACTATAACTCAGTCGCTTAATCTAAGCTTTCGCGGCAGCTAGCAAAGCACCGCAGCCCATGAACATACCACCAAATATTTTATTTATCTTACCCATTATGCGATCAGAGCGAATAAAACGTCCCATTTGTGACGCTAATGAGGTGTAACCCAACATAACAACGCTATCAATGAATACTGTCGTCACACCTAGCACTAATAACTGAGGTGCTTGAGGTTGTGTAGGGTCAATAAACTGAGGAAACAAAGCCACCAAAAACACGATTGATTTCGGGTTAGTTAGGTTGATAAGCACAGCGTTTCTCAGCAGTTTGCCACTCGACAGAGTAGAGCTTTCTTCAGATGCTACTAGGCTCGAGCTATCACGCCACTTTTGAATACCTAACCAAAGTAAGTACACCACGCCGACCCACTTAATGATGGTGAACGCCAACGCAGACTTAGCAACGAGTGCACCGATACCCGCGCCCACCAGCATAATGTGAAACGCAAGACCAAGCTGTAAGCCAACAATTGATGCGAGTGACTTTTTAGTGCCATAGCTAAGCCCATTACTGATTGAGTTAACGGTACCCGAGCCCGGAGCCAAGCTAAACAAAATCGCTGTGACAACATAAGCAAGCCAAACATGAGTATCCATTTGCATTTCCTTACTAGTTCTTTAATCTAACAACATTAGTAGCAATAAAGCTCTCACACGCATCAGTTCAGGTAATTTCCCATGGAAAACCACAGCGAAGCCACCTTCCCTTACACTCAAGAACCTCAGTTCGATCATGCGATTAAACACCCGATCAACGCTCTTTGGCAACAAAGAAAAGAGGGGTTTTTAACATCGTCTGGTAAAAAGAAACTGTACTGGTGCAGCCTCACCTCAGAAAAGCACAGCAAAGCTATTGTGATTTCAAATGGCCGTATCGAATGCTGCCAAAAATACCAAGAAATCTTTTATGATTTTTATCAACAAGGCTATGACGTTTATTCATTTGACCACCAAGGTCAAGGCCAGTCTGAACGTATGGTAACAGACTCTGACATTGGTCACATTCATGAGTTTGATGATTATGAATCTGACATGTCTGACGTCATTGCCAGTTTTGATCTCAGTAAGTATTCCAATCGCTACCTGCTCGCACACTCAATGGGCAGCACCATAGCCACTCGCTACCTACAAACCCATCCAGACCACCCGTTTGATAAGGTGACTCTGTGCGCTCCGATGTTTGGTATCAATACCGAGTGGTACCTGAAACCTATCGCGATGATCGTTGGACAAGTGCTTACCGCTTTTTATGCCAAGCCAACTTACGCGCCGGGCCAGCAAGCATATTATTCGAAGCCTTTTGAAAACAACTTACTGAGCCACAGTAAGGTTCGCTATCAGTGGTTCCGTCGCTTATATGACGAGTCTCCATCTTTGCAGGTGGGTGGACCAAGCACGCGTTGGGTGTGGCAAGGGTTAATGGCCGCCAAGCAAGCAATTCAACAAACTCGTCAAATCAAGATCCCTCTGCTATTGATTCAAGCTGGGGATGAAAAGATTGTCAGTAACAGTGCTCAAGTAAAGTTCATCTCTAAGCTGAAGAAAACCAACTCTGATTGTCAGTTTAAGTTGATTGAGGGTTCTAGGCATGAGGTGTTGTTTGAGCAGGATGAATATCGCAATCAAACACTGGATGCAATCAATCAGTTTTTCGCCTAGAGCTAATAGGCTAAGCAACCTACCAAGAAAATAAGCGCTAAAGAGGAAGAGAAGTAAGTGAGCTTTGCCCTCTTTTCTTGCATGAATTTGGCATACAATTTCTACCTAGAGATATTGTAGTTAAAACGATTCTAGCGCTGGCTAGCGTCAATATTGGTTAAGCATTTTGCAATGAGGGTTAAATGAGTATTCCTGCACTAAAAGATTCCGTGAAAATTGTTGCTTCTGATTTAGATGGTACGCTTTTGGCTCCCAACCATCAGCTAAGCGACTTTACCAAGCTAACGCTTAAGAAATTACACGACCAAGGTTATACCTTCATCTTCGCTACGGGTCGTCACCACGTCGATGTGGCGGGTATTCGTCAGATAGCAGGTATTCCGGCGTACATGATCACTTCAAACGGTGCACGCGTGCATGACCAAAACGATCAACTGATGTATAGCCAGAACGTACCTCAGGAACTCGTTCAGCCAGTTATTGATATTGTGCGCCAAGATCCAAACCTCTTTATTCACATGTACCAGAATGAAGATTGGTTACTAGACCGTGAAGATGAAATTTTGGCTAAATTCCACAGTGAGTCTGGCTTTAGCTACAAGCGCTTTGAAGCTGAAAACGCACCAAGCGAAGGCATCGCGAAAGTCTTCTTCACACATCCAGAACAAGACCACGAATATCTCGTCACGTTTGAACAAAAGCTAAGAGATGCTTTTGGCGACAAACTGAACATCGCCTTCTCTACACCTTGGTGTCTGGAAGTGATGGCAGCTGAAGTCTCTAAAGGCCACGCTCTAGACGCTGTTGCAAAATCACTAAACCTGACTCTGGATAACTGTGTTGCCTTTGGTGATGGCATGAACGACGCTGAAATGCTGGCTATGGCGGGTAAAGGTCTAATCATGGGTACATCACATGAGAAAGTGATGAAAGCACTACCTGACAATGAAGTGATTGGCAGTAACGCAGACGATGCCGTTGCTCACTACCTAGAAAAGCATCTGCTCTAATCTCGCTCGTTGAACAGATCTGAATAAATAAAAAGGCAGCCAACTGGCTGCCTTTTTTGAACCTTACGTAAAAAGCTCTCTCTAACGCTATCGAGAACCTAACACTTCTTTGCTTAAGATTGCCTGCCACTCTTGTTCGGTAACCGGCATGATCGATAAGCGATTACCGCGTTTCACCAAGGGCATTTCGGAGAGTTCAGGCATGGCTTTAAGCGTAACCAAAGGAATCAAGCGCTCAGTCAATCGCACAAACTCGACATCCACCATGATCCAGCGTGGGTTATCGGGTGAAGACTTAGGATCGTAGTAATCACTCTCAGGGTCGAACTGAAAGTGGTCTGGGTAGGCTTCTCTGGTTACTTTAGCGATCCCCGCTACGCCAACTTTTTTACATGATGAGTGGTATATCATCACCAGATCGCCAAGCTTGACGTCATCACGCATCATGTTTCGAGCCTGATAGTTGCGTACACCCTCCCAACAAGAGGTTTTTTGTACTCTAAGAGTCTGAATAGAGAAGGTGTCGGGTTCTGTTTTAAATAACCAATATGCCATAATAAATCCAATTAACGGTTGCTCCGAGGAAGATATAACATGAAGGTAATGAAAAACCCAGTGACATGGCTAGTCGCGTTCGCTCTACAAGGCTGTGTTACGGCACCTGATACGCCGCAACAACCTGAACAGCCCCCAGCAAACTTGGATGAGCCACTGAGCATTCAACCGCAAACCTTCATCATGCGTGGTCAGGTGGTGGTTGGCCATGAAAGCCGAACCTTCACTCCTTGCGGTAGCCAACAACAATACTGGTTAGACTTATCTCCAGAGTTAGCGTTAGAAGCACAAGGGCTCTCAACGAGACCTTACCAAGCCTTATATGGCGAGCTGATTGGTCACCTAACCGTGCCGAGCCAAACGGGTTATAACGCAGATTTCACAGCGCGTTTCGTGGTTGACCAAGTGAACATCCTAACCGCAGAAAACCCTGATCGTTGTGAGCAACCCTTGCGTTCAACACGTGTATTCGGCAATGAACCTTTCTGGTCAGCAAGCTTCGATAAAGACCAGCTCAAATACACTAAGATGGGCGAACAGCCACAGTTCCTCGATATTGAATCAAGCCGCACCACACCAAGCAGTCGTGATTACCAATTAGAAGGTAAAGCAGCGCAAGGCAAACTCAACCTTACAAAAGAGAGTTGCAGCGACGGCATGAGCGATTCGATCTATGGCTGGGAAGCGAAACTCAACCTTAATGACAACAAATACAACGGTTGTGCAACAGTATCTAACCAAGATCCAACTCTGGACTGGAGCGGACTCTACTTCGCTAGCTCAACGCAAAACTCAGGGTTCTCTATCAACCTTGAACTCAACAATGACCACAGTGCTATCACGACTTATTCATACAGCAATGGAGACCCTTCTATTGTTGAACAAGGCTTCTGGCAGCAACTGAACCAAAATCAGGTACAAGTGGTTATGACTCGCCACCAGCAACAATATTTGATCTCCGAGCGCATCTTCACACTCGATAATGGCAAGCTAATCGCTGAAAAAGAGAAAGTGGGCAACGTGGTGTATCCGATTGCCAATGGCGGTCTGGTGCTATTCGAAGCTAAGAGTGCGCAAGCACAAGTAAACACCACCACTAACGTTGATCTAACCGCAAAGCAGGTGAACTCCAGCGATCAACTTGATCCAAAAGTCGACCAAGCGATCCGCGAATACTTTAAGATCAACAACAGCTCACCTGACGACACTAAATACCGCTGGTTAACCTACGACCTCAACGGCGACGGTAAAGAAGAGCTGTTCGCCCAACTCGATTGGTGTGGTTCTGGTGGCTGTACACTGCTAATTTTCGAAAACCATCAAGATAACTGGCGCTTCAATAGCCGAGTGACACTGGTTAAGGGCGACATACGCTTAGGTAAATCGCAAAACCACGGCTGGCAGGATCTGATCTTCAATGTCAGTGGCGGCGGTGCAACACCGGCGAAACACACACTTTCATACTCTGGTGTCAGCTACCCGCTAAACCCAAGTGTCGCTCCAGTTGCAGATGATGCTGATATCAGCGACGTGGTTTTGTTTGCTGATGGTATCTCACCCGCACAAAGTGGAGTTAAGTTGTAAACATGAGTAACCAACAAGCTTGCCATGGTTGTAGCTTCACTCACCAATGTATTTGTCACCTGATACCTAGTGTCGCAAGCCAAATCGATCTTGTACTGCTCACTCATGAGAATGAACTGTCACGCGATACCAATACAGGGAAGCTGCTTCAGCAATCCCTTGATCAGTGTCAGTCCATTGTATGGCAAAGGAAAACACCACCAGCGGAGCTCATCGCACTGCTTGACGATGAAACACGACAACCGTTTCTTTTATTCCCAAGTGATCAAAGTGTCGAGTGCCAGCAAGCTGTAATGACCCAAGCCCAGAGCCGTAAGCCGCTATTCATCATCTTGGATGGCACATGGCAAGAAGCGAAGAAGATGCTTAACAAGAGCTCGTGGTTACAAGCCGTTCCGCAAGTTCACCTCGATATTACCAGCGAATCTTCATACACCTTGCGCCGCAACCAAGACAGTGGCCACTTGTGTACTTGTGAAGTGGGTATTGAGTTACTCAAATCTTTAGGTGAAAGTGAATCTGCCAAGCTCATTGATGACTACTACCAGCATTATCTAAAAGTGTTCCACGCCGACAAGTGTGGCCACGCCCTCAAATAGACCAAGCAGGCGCGCGGGAAGGTAAAAACACATTTCAGGACGAGACAGACACTAAAAACAAAAAGGGTGAGCCATAAGCTCACCCTTGTTACATCGTATTTTCGTTATTGAGCCAACCAGTGTTTCACGTGAAACGCTCGCTCCATCAAAACAAACGCTGAGGTTGACCAAAGTAATACCCTTGCAAGTAATCGACCCCCATGTCTTCAGCAATACGGCACACCTGCTCATTATGAACGAACTCCGCCACCGTCTTAGCATTCAGAATCTGGCATAAGCTCACCAACTGCTGAGCGATCTTGCGCTGCTTTTTATCTTTATCAATATTGCGAATCAAACTGCCATCAAGCTTGATCACCTGTGGTTCTAGCTTCAATATCTCATCAATGTTCGAATAGCCCGAACCAAAGTCATCAACAATAATATTCACACCAAGATCGCGGAAGTGATTACACACCTCAATCAAGCGACCGTAATCCTGAATTTGTTCCGTTTCTAACACCTCCAAGCCAATACGCTGTGGGTGACTGATTTTCTTGATCGCTTGTTCAAGGTGAAGAATGGTTTTCTCATTGCTGAAATCTTGTGGCGCTAAATTAATTGAGAACGAATCGGTTCGCTGACTCATAAAATCGAAGGTGCGCGTTATCATCTGACGACTGAGGCGTGTATAGAGATGGGTTCCTTCAATGATTGGCAAGAACTTACCCGGTGCAATTAACTGGCCGTCCTCTTCAATTCGAACCAAACACTCGTAGCTCTCTACCTGATGACTGTGTGCTGAAACTATGGGCTGAGAGCACGCCACAATATTCTGATTAAGCACCGCGCGACTCACGCACGACAGCCAACCAAGTTGCTCTTGGCGATGCTTCTCCAATTGAATGAGTGCCTTGGCGCTCACTAGGTGCTTGTTCTGGCTGACAGCGCTGCGCCTCGCATCAATCGCCTTCAACAATAAGTCATCAATAGAGGTAGTCGGGAAATCTCGACGGCTGGCGATACCCGCACAGATAGACACCGACAAGTAATCAATATCGGGTAAACCGGTAGGCTCAAAATTCACATGCTCGGTTTGATCGGCAAATTCCGAGAATCGCTGATGAATATGTTCTTGGCTCGCCCAACTATCAAACACCACCGCCCACTCACCAATACCGATACTGTAGAGCTGACAGCCCTCATCAAAGAACTGCCACAGCGCCTTTTGAAAGTACTCACTCAAATCATGCAGAAGCTTGTCACCTACTCGATAACCATACTTCTCATTGATCTGACCAAAGGTCGTGACCTTCAAAGCTAGTAAGTGGCTATCACTGCTCATCTTCGACAGTTTCTCACGCAGCACACTTCGATTGGGTAAACCTGTACGGTGATCAATTCGATAGCTTGCCGTCAATGCAGTGGCTTGCTGCTGAATCTTACTCGCCATGCTGTTGTTCATGTCATCGACATCAAGCAGTGCATTTCGGATCAATGAAAACAGAGGGGATATGTTGGTCGCGGGTTGCGTCTCTAATGGCAATACTGCCTTACCCTCGCCTTCTCTAAGCGCAAGATAAGTGAGGCTATGGTGCAAGATTCGCTGTTGGCCATTCTCTTGATAAAGTTCTCCCATGCAGTAAACGCCATAGCTGTCGGCCAATTTTTGGAAAACCTCAACCTCTTGGTTGCCATCAATAAAGTCGATACGAGATGTACAGTTATAAATGAAGAACTGTTCTGGCCTATGAGAGGCGATCTGCTGCACGCCCAGTCGTATCTGCTCTAAGGTCAGTGATGGATGGTCATAACAAAACCGGACCTCATCGCCCACTTGGAACAGGCCGCTGAATTCTATCTCTCCACTTTCCGTTACCTTGAGCGGTAAGTGAATGTTTTGCTCTTTCGGGTCACCGACCATCAAGGGAAAGTTATGCAGTTGCTCAAAAGGCACTTCGAGGCCATCAGCGAGGTAACGATTGTAGAGTTCGCGAACAGGCATCCCATCCAGTTCCAACAACCGGTTCTCTTGAGCACCTGTCACTCGAAAAGTTCGACCAATCGGATTCCATTCAGTGTAGTAACCCTTAGCGATGGAGAGCTCAACACTGTGCAGCGCCAACATCACATAGGCATTTTCATAGCAAATGCCGTCTAACATCACCCATCGCCCATTATCTGTGATGGTCGATGCACCGCCACAGATCGGTAATGAATACATCGACTGCTCAAACGCTGAAAATAGATCTCGGTTATTTATCTGCAAGCGGTCTGCGAAACAGATGATGCTTTGAGTATTATCATTGCACTCAAGCTGTTGCCACATAGCGTGGCTATCGAGCAATGGTTGTTCGCTATATTCGACAACACCACAAGAGTAAGACGTCGCGTCAAAGCGGGTAACAATCAGATAAAGACCTTGGTGCAGGATGACACCTTGACTAATGTAGTGGTTAGCACTGCAACCAATCAATTTGGCATTGGGAAAAGTCGATTGAATCACTTGGCAGGCAGCCAAAACAGAACCTTTCTCGAAAGACGAAAACACCTGAATCAGTAGGCTTTCATGTTGATGAAAATCTATCTTTTCCAATTCACGTTGGGTTTGCTCAATGTCTTGTATCAGGAGAGAAGTCGACTGCATATTCACATTAATCGTTACGTTAATGATTTATTATTGTGCTTATTGTAGATAAGGCTTGCACGGAATACTTGCGATCGCGTTATGAATAATGTGACCTTAGTTAGACATCATTCATTCCGCCAAAAAGCAGTCATTAATGGCGGCGCAGTACTTTTATAGCCAGTCGTTACACAATGCGGGAAGCTTTAACTGCTAAAACAGTCGCTTAGGCTCACCGAAGTAGTAACCCTGCAGATAATCGACACCCATTTGCTCTGCTATCTCACAAACCTGTTGGTTATGGACAAATTCAGCGACCGTTTTGGCATTGAACACTTGGCACAAACGAATCAACTGAGAGGCTATGTTTCTTTGTTTTTGATCTTTGTCGATATTACGAATCAAGCTACCGTCGAGCTTAATGATCTGTGGCTCAAGCTTAATGATTTCCTCGATGTTGGAGTAACCAGAGCCAAAGTCATCAACAATGATTCTCGCCCCGAGCGCACGGAAGTGATCACACACCTCAATCATGCGACCATAATCTTTAATCTGCTCAGACTCGAGAACCTCTAGGCCAAGTCGAGTGGGATCGTTCATAGCACTGATGGCGGTCTCGAGCACCTCAAGCGTCTTGTCGCTCAACAAATCTTGCGGGGATAGGTTGATAGAAAATGGGCTTTGCTTATCCGCCATATAACCTATGGTGTTCTTAATCATGTGTCGGCTGAGGCGAGTGTAAAGGTGCGTGTCGGCAATGATAGGTAAGAACTTACCTGGTGGCACAATGGTACCGTCTGACTCCATGATTCTGACCAAGCACTCTTGGCCAATCATTTCGTGAGTACCGGACGCCACAATTGGCTGGGAATAAGTGATGATGTTCTGATCTAAAATCGCACGACTTACACAGCTCAGCCAGCCGAGTTGCTCTTTACGATCTTCTTCACTCACCTGAATGTCTTTAGCATTGGTGATGTGAGTGTTATTCCTGACCCCATAACGTCGAGCTTCGATCGCTTTTAATAAGATCTCATCACCACTATCGGTTAGGAAATCGCAACGACTAGCGAAGCCGCCACACAGAGAAACTGACAGGTAATCAATATCAGCCAAACCATATGGCTCAAAATTTATGTGTTCGATGTCATCGGCGAACTCAACGAAACCTTCTTTTATTTTCGTACTACCAACACTAGCATTGAAGATAATCGCCCACTCTCCAACACCAATACTGAATAGCTCTACCTTCACGCGAGGCTCTTTAACCACACGAAGCTGTAATCGCTCGATAAAGTGATTAGACAGATCGAGTAGCAGCTGATCCCCCACTTGATAACCATACTTCTCGTTAACCTGATGGAAGTTGGTTAGCTTTAAGGTCAGCAGATGTTCACTGAACAGAATCGTATTGAGGCGCTCTTTCAGTACGATACGGTTCGGCAAACCAGTACGCGAGTCAATGCGATAGCTTTCGGTTAAGCGACGCGCTTGTTGATGGAGTTTCTTTTCCATCTGAGTATTCATACTGTCGAGATCAGCGACTGCATTTCTGACTAGGTTAAGCAATGGCGACACGGTTGAGCCACACTGAAAGTCTTCGCAATGAAACTCTTTAATCTCGTCAGACTCGCGCATAGCGATATAAGTCAAGCTGTGGTGCAGTATCTCTTGGCGGTCTTCATTACGGTATAGCTCCCCCATGCAGTAGGCACCACATGTATTCACTATCCCTTCAAATGGCTTGAGCTCAAGTTTACTGTCGATAAATTCAAGTCGAGATACGCAGTTATAAATGATCACCGATTCAGGCTGATGCATGGCTAGCATCTCGGCACCGTGGTGCACCTTTTCTGCAGTGAGCGATGGGTGGTTATAACAAAACTGCGCCTCTTCACCGACATGCCAAGGGCTATCAAACTCAATACTGCCATCATCATTAATACGTAGCGGCGTCGAGATACCCTTCTTTCTGCCAAGTTCTCGATAAAGTGGAAAGCTCATCAGTTGACTAAAAGGAAGGTCTTTGCCATCCGCAAGGTAATGTTTGAATACTTCAATAGCCGGCTTGTCGTTCAATGCGTATAAGCGATTTCCGATTGCGTGTGTGACTCGTAGCTTCATCCCAATCGGGTTCCACTCAGAGTACGCGTCCGACCAAACCTTCAATCTTGGGTTAGTCAGAGCCACAGCAACACAGGCGTGCTGGTAGGTTTGCTCGTTATACATAACCCAACGGCCAAATTCATTCTCATGGCACAGTCCACCAGCTATCGGCAAGGCGTAAGGCAAATTTTCAAAAGCGCTATAAATAGGATAATCACGCCCTTCAACCTGATCGCACAAGCTGATGACCGTTTTGGTTTCTTCTGTAAGGCGCAGCTGAAAAGCTAAGTCTTGGCTGTCTTGATTTGGATTGCCGGAAAAAGGCTGGACCGCAGAGGTTAGATGGGTTTCGTTGAACTCACTGATGATGACTAAGGTGCATGCACTTTCAAGGCAATTATCACAGATAACATGACGAGCACTCTGGCCAATTAGCGTCGCATTATTTAAACGATTGAGGGCAACACCCGCGATTTGACGAGCTAGATCTGAAGATTGAGCTGAGAAAATTTGAATAAGGTACTGTTTGCTGTCACACCATTCTCGCTGATCAAATTGAGCTCTAAATAACGCCTCAGTATTTGCGAGAAATGTAAATGTTTGCATGCCAACCCTTGTTCAAAATCGAGTGAAGTAACAACCCGCAACCACTGCTATGACTGAAATGAATCGATAAAAAGTAGTCGCCAATTATCCTAGCCTAATCAGGCTTTTATAGGCGACTAATGTAACAATTCAATAGCATAAATGCGACACAATAAGCTTACCGAGCCATTAAATTAGTCGCATAAGATCGCTAAGTTGGTCTATTTCAACATCAGGGAGCACACTCGCCTTCGGGGAGCGGTATAAATTGGAACCAGTGTCATTAAACCAGCACGCTTGGAAGCCATTTTGCTTGGCTCCATAGACATCCGTTTTGAGGTGATCGCCAACATGAAGAATATTCTCAGCGTCACAACCTAGGTGTTGCTGAGCTTTTTCAAACATATCTGGATAGGGTTTTGCTCTGCCATCAGGGCCGGCTTTAAGGATTAATTGAAAGTACAGCCCTAAGCCAATTTTGTGTGGATCGACATTGCCATTGGTAATCGCAACCAGAGGAATACGTTGGCTAAGTTCAGTCATCACTCGATGCGTTTCTTGAGGGACATCGACTTGATTACGCAACCACAAAGCATGTTCTATCCCCTCACGAGCCGCCTGTTCAGCTTGCTGCTGAGAGTAGCCCAACTGCAGTAAGCCACTCTTAATCTGTGTTTCACGCCAAACAGTAACATCATGCTTTAAAGCTGGGTTTTCAGAGGCGACTTGCTGCTTAATGCCCTGCCACTCTTCAAGCGATAAAGAAGCCGACACTGGGTGCTTTTGGTAAAGCCACTGCGCCATCTCTTTTTCTACCTTCATGATCACAGGCCAGTTGTCATACAGGGTGTCATCCAAGTCAAAGGTCATGGCTTTGATGGGCTTTAACCCTCGATAAATTCGCATAGTAAACCCTTTAATCTAATCTTTATTCTTCTTACGAGCTCTCGGGTGAGCCTGATCATAAGCTTGTGCTAAGTGTTGGAAATCTAAGTGGGTATACACTTGGGTCGTCGAGATGTTTTCATGGCCAAGCAACTCTTGCACAGCACGAAGATTTTGGCTCGATTCCAGCACATGCGTTGCAAAGGAGTGACGCAGTTTATGCGGGCTGATGTGGCTCGCGACAGATTGCTTCTTGCCCCACTCTTCCATGCGCTTTTGCACGCTGCGGTGAGAGATACGAGTCCCGAGCTTAGAGACAAACAGCGCGGTTTCACCCGGTGAAGCCAATTCACCACGAACTTTGAGCCATTTATCGACCCACTCTTTAGCTAAACCAGAAAAAGGCGCTTTGCGTTCTTTGTCGCCTTTACCAATCACTCGGATTTCGCCTTGTCGACCCAACACATCTTTCAGATTGATGCCGACCAGTTCTGCCAGTCGTAATCCAGCACCATACATCACCTCCATCATCGCTCGATCACGAATCGACAATGGATCGTCCTCATTCACATCAAGCAGTTGACCCACTTCATCAACATCGAGGTTTTTAGGCAAAGGGCGTTGTTTGCGAGGTGCAGAGACACCTTTGGCTGGATTGGCGGTCATTTCGCCACGCAACACAAGGAAATCAAAGAAGCTGCGCAGTGACGATAAGCGCGTTGCAATGCTGCTCGCTTTCATTCCCTCACGCATGCCTTTACTGGCCAGTTGTCTGACCCACGCCGCATCGACTTGACCCCAATCCTTTAGCCCTAGAGTGACTAAATGACCGGCCATGGTTTCAAGTTGTTGTTTGTAATTACGTTGGGTGTGTAGGCTGAGTCCCTTCTCGCTTCGGAGATATTCATAGAAGCGAGAAAGTGGCTTTTGAAGGCTGTTAGGAAGAGGTATTTTGGGCTCTAGGCTCATTATTTATCTGCCAAGGTAAGGTGTCCGCCAAATGAGCGACAACAAGTGCTAAATGGCGTAAAAAGAGCGTATCCATATGGGGTTGGAAATGTCCGCCATCTTCACTAGAAAAGGCGAGCAAACCCAATGGAGACTGCTTAGCAAGCGGTAGTACTACATAAGAGCCTAGCTCTGGAACTGGATAATCACCAAACAAATCGTGTCTGTCGGCTTTTCTCAAGCGTCCAAGATAAGCATCTTTGCCATTGAAATGGTTAAGCGAAAACTTCGAATAACCCTCAGCACTCAACTGATAAAAGCCAGATTGCGAAAGAATACGAACATGAGCCTTAAGCCCAAGATCTAACGCTTTTTGTTCAACGGCTTTTATCACCTGCATGAAGTCACTGCATTTCAGCACTTGCGCTTGCAGATCCATAAACTCATAGAAGGTTTTATCGTTATTTGCTGCCAACGACATCAAGTCAGTGATCTCTTCTTCAAGCTCTTCGATTCGATGACGTTGGCGTTTAAGCTGAACCTCAACCAGAGAAACAGCGCCCTGCTCAACGTTATTGATAGCAAGGCGATCAACCAAATCTTTTCGGTCTTGGAAAAAATCTGGGTTATCACGTAAATATTCCGCGACCACTTCTGCGGTGAGTGCGTCGGCTTCAACGTAAGACAAAACCTATCCTTTATTTTTATGAATATATTTGTTTTGGGTCGTTATTAGCAAGAAAGTTGACCATCAAACACATGCGTTGCAGGGCCGGTCATAAACAGAGGTTTACCCGGGCCTTGCCAGCTAATGTGTAAGTCACCGCCTGGTAGACGAACCTTCACATTCTCAGCCAGTAAGCCTTGAGTGATACCCACTGCAACTGCGCCACACGCTCCGCTGCCACATGCCTGAGTTTCACCCGCGCCGCGTTCGTAAACACGTAGACGAACTTCTTCACGGTTAACGACCTGCATAAAGCCAGCATTAACACGCTCAGGGAAACGTTCATGTGATTCAAGTAGTGGGCCTAAGGTGTCCACATCAGCCGTGTCGACGTCATCAACCACGGTAACCACATGTGGGTTACCCATGCTTACCGCACCACAGAATAAGGTGTGTACATCCGTTCTTAGGATATACGTCTTCTCTGGCTGCTTGGCCTTGAATGGAATCTTGCCGGGTTCGAACTCAGGAATGCCCATGTTCACCGTGATCAGGTCATTCTCTTCAATCTTGAGAACCATTTTACCTTTCTTGGTACTCACGTTGATGCTGTACTTATTCGTCAAGCCTTTCATGCGAACGAATCGTGCAAAACAACGTGCACCATTGCCACACTGCTCCACTTCACTGCCATCCGCATTGAATATGCGGTAATGGAAATCAGTTTCTGGATCATAGGGAGCCTCAACCACAAGTAACTGATCAAAGCCCACGCCAGTGTGACGATCCGCCAAGCGACGGATCAAATCTGGAGAAAAGAAAATATTTTGAGTAATGCAGTCCACGACCATGAAATCATTGCCCAAACCATGCATTTTAGAAAAGTGGAAGTGCATAACGCTTAAAATTACTCCGGAAGAATGTTTTCAAGTTCCCACAGACTCGTAAGCTCTTCACGCTGACGAACCAAGTGAGTTTTATCGCCATCCACCATCACTTCAGCCGCACGCGAACGAGTGTTGTAGTTAGATGACATCGCGAAGCCATAAGCACCCGCTGAACGAACTGCTAGCAGATCACCTTCTTCAAGAACAAGGTCACGATCTTTACCTAGGAAATCGCCTGTCTCACAGATTGGGCCAACCAAATCGTAAGTCACAGTTTCACCCTGACGAGGGCTCACAGGAACAATATCCTGCCAAGCTTGGTAAAGTGCTGGGCGCATTAGATCGTTCATTGCTGCATCGATGATGGCAAAGTTCTTGTGCTCTGTTGGCTTGAGGAACTCGACTTTCGTTAATAATACACCAGCGTTAGCAGCAATCGCTCTTCCAGGCTCGAAAATCAGCTCTAGATCAGAATGATTGTCTAAGCGAGCCAATAAAGCTTTCGCGTAGTCAGAAGGCTGTGGTGGTAATTCATCACGATAAACCACACCCAAGCCGCCACCGACATCAAGGTGTTTGATGTTGATACCGTTAGCACGTAGCTGGTCGATCAGCGCAAGTAGGCGATCGGTTGCATCGATGAAAGGTTCGATATCCGTTAACTGAGAACCAATGTGGCAATCAATACCATGGATAGACAAGTTATCGAGTGTTTTTGCAAACTCATAGACAGCAGGAGCACGGTCGAAAGCGATACCAAACTTGTTATCACGCAGACCAGTAGAGATATAAGGGTGAGTGTTCGCATCAACGTCTGGGTTGATACGCAGTGAAATCGGCGCTTTAACACCAAGCTCACCAGCTACTTTATTCAGTCGCTCTAGTTCTGGTTCAGACTCTACGTTGAAACACTTAATGTTCAACTCAAGCGCACGCTTCATTTCAGCGGCTGTTTTACCGACACCAGAGAATACAACTTTTGCTGGATCGCCACCGGCAGCAACCACACGCTCTAGCTCACCGCCAGAAACGATATCGAAGCCAGAGCCCAAACGAGCCAAAGTATTCAACACGCCAAGGTTTGAGTTAGCTTTAACGGCATAACACACCAAGTGCGGATGCTCACCAACCGATGAATCAAACGCATTCCAGTGGCGTTCTAATGTTGCACGAGAATATACATACAGCGGTGTACCATATTGCTCTGCTAGTTGTGAAAGTGCGACGTCCTCAGCCCAAAGCTGGCCATCTTCCTGATAGTTGAAGTAATCCAAAGTTCTTATCCCTTATAAATAACGATTTCTGCGTGTTTTCACTTATTGTGATTGTTCGGTTTGCTGAACTTCATCAGGATCGTACAAAGGACCCGTTTGACCACAACCAGAAAGTCCAATAACGGACATCATAAATAGAGCAGTAATTAATTTTTTCATTTTGCATATCGTGATTATTAACTCAATGCCCCCTATAATCGCACCACACTCAGGAAAAGCAATAGGATAGAAAGGATGAACGAGACTGAATTTCATCAGCTGGTCGATATACAGATGCAAAACATCGAAGAAGCTATCGATGAATCAGAGGCAGATATTGATTACGAAGTGACTGGTAACGTGATGACGCTGGAGTTTGAGAACCGCAGCCAAATCATCATTAACCGCCAAGAACCAATGAAAGAAATCTGGTTAGCGTCTAAATCTGGTGGCTTTCACTTCAAGCTAGTTGACGACAAGTGGACATGTTCAAAGACGGGCATGGAGCTGTTTGAGATGGTTAAAGAAGAATGCGTGAAGCACGCAGGTGAAGCGATCGATTGGGTCTAATCATTTGTAAGCAAAACTAAAAAGGAGTGAATCAATCACTCCTTTTTTTAAAATCAATCGGGCTTAGTAAGACTAGATGTTAACTATCTTTGAGCTCCGAGAAGCTAAAGTTGCATCGTTACGATAAGGCACAACGTAAGAATTGCCTTCTTCAGGATGAACGATTTGGTAGTACTGAGGTAGGTTAAAGTTAATCAACTTAGACGACATCTTCGACTCATCTTTTACCGATGTGTAGAAAGAATTCACGCTCGCGATCATCTCATCTTTTTCACCGCTGTACTGGTGGTAGACCTCAACTTGGTTCGACTCGTCCAATACATAAATATTGAAGCCTTTGTCGGTATCTTCGAAAAAGAACTGAATCAAGCCCTCACTCGCAAAACCATCCACCACTTCTGGTAGCTGATACTCTTGCTCTTTATCGAGCATCAGTAAAGGTGAGCCTTTGAGCTTATTGGTTGAGATGCTACGGTAGAAATCGACCGAGTTTTCCAACATCTGTACCGACACACCACGACGTTCGAAGAACAGACCAAACATCTTATTAGCTAAACGAATAGCCTTAAAGCGGCGGCGCTTCTCGGGTTCAATCGGTTTCAATCGTAAATCGATACACTCAGCAAGCAGTTGATACACCATGTTACGCATCACACCACGCAGGTTTTTGCTGTAACAGAACACATCAACCGATTCTGGCGGTAAAGCATCTTGGTGCATTTTGCCAAGTACCGTCTTCAGCGCATCCAGCATTGCCGTATCACCTTGGAAATGCAGCGTACGTACTTCATGCCAAGAGTTACGATAAACCAAATCGACACTGCCGACTAAGCTCTTACCTTCCTCACC
Source organism: Vibrio sp. 10N.261.51.C6 (assembly GCF_041471785.1). Classification (NCBI taxonomy): domain Bacteria; kingdom Pseudomonadati; phylum Pseudomonadota; class Gammaproteobacteria; order Vibrionales; family Vibrionaceae; genus Vibrio; species Vibrio sp. 10N.261.51.C6. The sequence continues at coordinate 35,162 of NZ_JBFRPB010000057.1, forward strand.
AAAGCTGAAGATATCGGCGTTCTTGAGGTCCACTTTTAATGCACGACCACTTAATTCAGACGTCGGGTCATTTTCAAAGTTGATGAACATCGCTAGCTGGCTTATCTCACACGGGCTCGCCAGTGCTTGCATACTTGGGCGACGCTTACGCAAAGAAAACGTATTACGCAGGTCGCTCACCATTTGATAGAACTTATCGATATCGATGTGAGCGTCACGTACCACAGAGTGCAAACGTGTCGACTCGGTAATCAAGCCATTAAAAAACGACCATGCTACCAACTTACTCAAGTACTCATGGTGCTCTAGAGAAGGCTGACCAAGAATGCGGTATGCAACCAGTGGCTGCTTATACAAGTACCAACCTGCTTTATTCGACTGACCCTGACGAACTTCGATGAAGCTCAAGTCGGGTTCATGCAGATCCGGAGAGATTTGCGGGTTCAGCAGTGTCACTTTACCTGGCAATACCTCAAACGCAGCGTAAAGCTTACGTGCCAAGATACTGATATCTTGTGGGCTGATTGCCGAAGTGATGTCGTTACGACGCGCAAATTGAATCAGATTACGGTAGCTCAGCATCAAGGCATCAAGCAGTGCATGGTGCACCACTTTAACCTGCTCAACCTTCCAGTTACGGCGGTTATCGAGCTCAGCAATGGTTTCATGTCCCCAATTCCAAGACTTAGTCATCTCAGTCAAGGCTTCACGACGCCACGCAACAGAACCAATGCCCGCATCTCGTGACAGCTTCTCGTGGGTCTTAAGATAAAAACAGCGTCTTACCAAGTCCAATCGAGTGTGGTCGTTAATGCGTTCTAGATAGCGCGTTACCTTTTCAAGCATCAGATAGTAGCTATCCATGCCATACAGATCCGGTTCATCCGCAAAGAAGCGGCGCTTGGTATCAATACTCAGCAGTTGGGTGTTTGGGTATTCCCATGAATAGGCTTCTAACAGGATCGCCTTCAAAACCGATTTATACGGTGAGTCGATACTCTTATAGAGCTGCCACAGGTTTGAACCAAAGTACTCTTCAGCGGGAATGCGATTCAGCTTGCCGAAATCGATCCACTGCGAGCAATCAAGATAGCCATCCTGACACAAACCTTGAACATACTCGTCGTAACACTCTTCCATTTCTGGCGGAATGATTTGCCACAACAAACGCTGACCAGCCAAACGAACCGCAGAGCGATAAAACTCATCAAGCAATAATAAGTGCTGTGAAGAACCACAGTTATCGCCGGTCATCTCTTCTGAATGGTTCGAACGGAAACGCTCTTCATCCATCAAGAAGAAGTTCGCTTCTACTCCCAAGGTTTCAGCCCAATCGGTAATCAAGAGACACTTGTTGGTTAGGCTATCGCGAGAGGCGCCATCCATATCCGGGGAAACACACACCCAGATATCAAGATCACTTGAAGTGCTTTGACCAATAGAAGAAGTACTACCCATGGTGTACAAGCCAAGGATTGCTGGTTCATCCGTCTCGGTGAGTTTGCCACCCAGCGTTAATTCGGTATCAGAGACAAATTGCTTTTGGAATTCATTAAGCGTGAAGCTACGAATTCCAAAAGGAACTTGTTGGTCATAATAACCAGGCATCATCGGGTGATTGAAGTGAAGCAGTGCGGGAATAAGGTTGAATACTCGCTGGCCTTGCACATTCATCAACGCCAACGCACGATCAATGCGCTGCTGATTTAGATTGTCTAATCGTTGAATCAAAGTTTGAGTGTAAGCCTGCAAGGTAAGTCCTTGGTTTGAGGTTAAGTGCAGTTCTGTTTAGTTACTGAACGAAAGGAGCAACAAAACGTGATCAATTTAACACTTTTACCCTTAATGGTAAAGCAAAGGAACCCGTCATACTGGTCAATTCCTTGATGACAGAAAGTTAAACTCACGGCGCCGTAGTGTCCTCTTTATTGACTATTTCTAATAATAGCCCATGTTTCAAATGAGATACTAATCACACTATTTTGGTGAACTCATGAAAATCTCTCAGCTATCAAAGTATGGAATGATCAAACAGTAAGAATTCTCGCCTCATAATGGTAGGATTAGGCTATTACAGAACCTATATCGGAAACACCATGACAAATTCAGCACCAATCCGTATCGCGACCAGAAAAAGCCCTCTTGCCCTTTGGCAGGCATACTTTGTAAGGGATGCACTGCAAGCTGCTCACCCTGGTTTAGAGGTTGAGTTGGTAACTATGGTGACCAAAGGTGACATCATCCTAGACACTCCGCTTGCTAAAGTGGGTGGTAAAGGACTGTTCGTTAAAGAACTTGAAGTAGCCATGCTAGAAGGTCGTGCTGACCTAGCGGTTCACTCAATGAAAGATGTACCTGTCGACTTCCCTGAAGGTCTAGGTCTGGTAACAATTTGTGAGCGCGAAGATCCGCGTGACGCTTTCGTATCAAACACTTACAACAACATCGACGAACTCCCACAAGGTGCTGTCGTGGGTACGTGCAGTCTGCGTCGCCAATGCCAACTGTTAGAATACCGCCCAGATCTGATCATCAAAGAGCTGCGCGGCAACGTTGGTACTCGTCTAGGTAAACTCGATGATGGTCAATACGATGCGATCGTACTGGCTGCTGCAGGTCTTAAACGTCTAGAGCTAGAAGAGCGTATTCGTAGCTTCATCGAACCAGAGCAGTCTCTCCCTGCTGTTGGCCAAGGCGCTGTTGGTATTGAGTGTCGCCTTGATGACGAGCGTCTGATTAAACTCCTTGAACCACTGAATCATAAAGACACGGCTGATCGTGTACTGTGCGAACGTGCAATGAACCTTACCCTAGAAGGTGGCTGTCAGGTTCCTATCGGCAGCTACTCATTATTAGATGGCGAAAACATCTGGCTACGTGCATTAGTTGGTGAACCGGACGGTTCTAAGATGGTTCGTGGTGAGATCTCTGGCCCTCGCAAAGATGCAGAAGCACTTGGCGTGACTCTGGCAAATCAATTGCTGGATGATGGCGCGAGAGAGATCTTAACCAAGCTCTACGTTGACCAAGAATAATCATGACAGTGTTGGTGACTCGTCCCGGTTCAGAGGGACAATCGCTTTGCCAACAACTAGCGGATGAAGGGGTTCAAGCAATCCATCATCCGCTGATTCGTATCGTGGATAATCCCAACTCTGCGGATTTAAGCACCCAGCTTAATAACAGCGATATCATTATTGCAGTCAGTCACCACGCCGTGGCGGCTGCCCAAAGCATCCTTTCAAAAACCTCATCCATTTGGCCTACTTCGCCGCTTTATCTTGGCGTTGGTCAAAAAACTGCGCACGTTTTAAGCAAAGTCTGTAAACAAAAAGTAAACTATCCTCAAGTTAGTGATAGTGAACATCTTCTTAAACTTACTGAACTTAATGGCGTAGAAAATAAGTCCATTTTGATACTACGTGGCAATGGTGGGCGTGAGCTCATTAGGGATTCTCTACTCAATCGAGGTGCACAAGTCTCTTATTGTGAGACCTACCGTAGAGAATATATTCCTATTAGCGACCACAATACCTATCAAACATGGATAAACAAAAAAACGTCCAAAGTTGTCATCACTAGTCAGGAACAATTGGAGTATCTCTGCTCAATTACCCCTGATGAGTATTTGGCTTGGCTTTCAACAAGACATCTATTTGTCCCAAGCCAGCGCATTGTAGAACGAGCACTGCAACTCGGTTTCTCGAATGTGACCAATACTCACAGTGCTACGAACCAAATATTACTGGCTGCTCTCCGGCCCTAGCTAGAAACAGGAAATAAGCATGACAAGCAAAAAAAATAATGAGCATATTGAACCTGAAAAGAAACAAGATACTCAGCCAGTAGTTGTTGAAAACGAAAAAGCTGACTCTACAGAGACAAAACAACCTGAACAGAAGCTTGATGCCTCTGCTTCAAATACCGCTAAAAATGAGCAGCCTCAAGCTGAGCATAAAGAGCAAATAGAGAAAGCAGAAAAGCAAGGTAAGCGCGGTGTCAAACTAGGCGCTATTGCGATCGCTATTTCAATTATCTTCAGTGGCGGTATCGCATTTCAAATGCAGCAAAAGAGCGCGGAGTACTCGGCTCAAATCGCTGCTCTTCAAGCGCAACTTCAAAATACCCAATCTGCAGTAAATAAAGACCTACAAACCATCAAGCAAGAGACTATCCAAGAAGCCTCACACGCGGTGGAGAAAACTCAGGTCGTACAGTCTCAACAGCAGAAGAGCATTCAAAGCCTGCAGTTAGCAGTCGCTGACGTGAAAGGTCGCCGCCCGAATGACTGGTTACTTGCCGAAGCCGATTACCTTGTGAAACTAGCAGGGCGTAAACTGTTCCTAGAGCATGATGCCGTTAGCGCAACCAAGTTAATGGAAAGCGCCGATCAACGTATCGCAGCACTGAATGACCCGAGCTTAGTGTCACTGCGTCAATCAATGACCAATGACATTACCAAGCTTCGCACTATTCCTCTGATCGACCGTGACGGCTTAGTTCTGCGTATCACAAGCTTGCAACAGCAAGTCGATACACTGCCGCTTGCCAATGCGATTCTTCCGGAAGCTGCGGTTGTTGAGAAAAAAGCGGTATCGCAAGATATTAATGATTGGCAGAACAACCTGATGACGTCGATGAAAGACTTCTCAGAAAACTTCATCACATTCCGCAGTCGTGATGGCGAAGTTATCCCTCTACTATCACCAGAACAGCACTTCTACCTGCGTGAAAACATCAAAGGTAAATTAGAAACCGCGATTCGCGCCGTCTACAAAGAACAAGGTGAACTCTATAGCGCAGCTCTTAATACCGCTAGCGAGTGGTCGAAAGCTTATCTAAATCAAGATAACAACTCAGTGATTGAATTTGAGAAAGCGATTAAACAGCTAAGTGAACAGAACATCTCTGTGAAATACCCTGTAAAGCTTGAGTCTCAAAATGAGTTGTCAGATGTGATACGTGAGCGCCTACGTCGTGAAGTCACCGTTATGACCACGGAGGAAAAATAATGATTCGTTGGATTTTTCTTTTTCTCGTTCTAGGTGCTGGGTTAATTGTTGGTACTCAGTTCTCTGGTCAACAAGGCTACGTTCTGATCTCAATTGCGAATAAGACCATTGAGATGAGCGTGACAACACTGGTTATCTTCGTCATCGCTCTTCTAGCGGCTCTATTCGGCTTAGAGTACCTATTTAAAAAGCTTATGTACGCGAGCTCGACAACTTGGAATTGGTTCAGTGTTCGTAAATTGAAACGCTCTCGTCGTTATACCAATGAAGGCATCATCAAGCTGCTTGAAGGTGACTGGAAAGGCGCTGAGAAGAAGGTAACACGTTGGGCTAACCATCACGACATGCCTCTACTTTGTTATTTAGTCGCTTCTCAAGCGGCGCACGAACAAGGTAATACGAGTGAGCGTGATAAGTACATCGAGCTTGCTAGCCAACAGGACGACTCTCTACTGGCGGTTGAGCTAACTAAAGCTAAACAGCAAATCAGCGAGTCAAACTACGAAGCTGCATTCGATACACTTTCTACCCTAAAAGGCACATACCCTAATAACACTGCTGTACTTGGCCTGTTAAAAGCCACTTACTTGCAACTGAAGTTATGGCAGCCATTGCTAGAGTTAACGCCTAAATTAGTTAAGAACAAACTTCTAACAGCTGATGAGCAACGTGAATTAGAACAGAAAGCACAATGTGGATTACTTCATGATGTAGCTCAACAACAAGGTAGCGAAGGTTTAATCAGCCATTGGAACAAGCTTTCAAGAAAGCAGAAACAAAGTTCGCACCTTGTATCTTGCTTTGTGAAGCAACTGATCGCTCGCAAAGCTGACTCAGAAGCGTTCACAGTGATCAAAGAGAACATTGCGAAGAGTGGTTCAAATGAGCTCTACATGCTTTTACCTGAGCTTAACCTGGCCGATCACCACCCAATAGTAGTGATGTTAGAACGTGCTATCAGTAAGGATGATAGCAATGCTGAAGCGCATAGCGCATTAGCTCAATTCTACCTCAGAGAACAGAAATGGGCGAAAGCACAAAACCATTTTGAAAAGGCATTGGCACTTCGCTCAAACGTATCAGATTACGGATACCTATCCGACGCGTTAGAAAAACAGAACTTAACGAAAGCAGCTCACGAGGTTTCTCGTAAAGCGCTCGCTCTAGTTCAACCCGCTTAATTCAAAGTGACTCAAACTAAGCCGATGTCTAACATCGGCTTTTTTGTATCTGTTACTTATCCCTAGATAACTTCTACAATACCTATAAACCAAACGCCTCGAACCCTACCCATCCAATGCTACCAAACCAACTAATCATGAAATTGCTCAATCGGGCCTCTCAAACAGACGGAGAACGACTTTAATTATGTCTGTACGTAGTTTTACCATTCTTATAAACAAGTCCTTATAAGAGGTTCGAGAGGAGTCATAGAGAAAAGTGACACCTAGAAGCTCAAGAGTAAATGGAGATCACCTTGAGAGAAGGCGTTTAAAGATATTTACCCGCAGACAGATGCCCACTTAAAGTCACGCTGAATTAACAATTAAATAGCCATCAACGTTCCAACTATAAACCGTTATAACCGGGGAGTTCACGTAACTGCCTGTAGATTAATCTATTAAGTAGAGGGAGATAGCAAGAGTTACCGACCAACAAAACCTTGTTATTAGAAACGAGGCATCTTTATCAGCCAGTTCAAATTAGTAGGAGATAGAGCTCTCAAGACGCTCAGGAAAAGTTAATCAACGAACCAATAGCCACTAGCATTACGTATCCTAATTGTGTTGTTAAAATTCAGCGGCACACAAGTTTAAGAAACACCTATTAACATTTGTCAATCAGACGTTAATTTGCCTTCATTAACGAGTTAAGATCTCATAAAAGAAACCCAAAATATTTGATCGAAAAATACGCCAAATATATAAGAGAACAAAACATCCAAGAACGTAATCATTTCATGTGGTTATTGATACTTACTTTATTAAAACCAAGCTGTTAGCAAAGACTCTTAAGCAATGTAGAATGCTGCTATCGATTCAAGCAAGGAGTGTGGAATGATGAAAGTGAGTATTGTTGGTTTAGGCAGTCTTGGAGGATTTCTCGCCGCTCGACTGTCTTCTTTTCCCGATATTCAAATCCAATGGGTCTATAGAAAGAGTTCCATCAGGCAAGACGAACAGGTGTTACTCACCTATCCGGAAACCGATGAGCCACTAATCGGTCAAGCACACGCCACCAGCTACGGGTTAGAACAGGTGACAGGTGATGTCGTGTTTATCGCAACCAAGGCGCACGATAACAGGGCCTATTCGAGCAAGCCAAAGCCTGGACAAACAAAACGATCGTTTTACTCCAAAATGGCATTGGGAAAGATGAAAAACTCGCTCAAGCACTCGATTCAAGTAACGCTATCATCAGTGCAATCACTCATTTAAAAGCCAGTTACACCACCGCCCCTTATCAGGTCACTTTGCACAATCAGTTACTGGACTGTGTTTACGCCGTTCATAAAGGCCAAGCGAATCCTTATCTGGATTCCATATTGAGCCATGCTTTTGATGAGGTAAAACGTGAAACCAGCACTTACCATGCGAGACTGCCCAAACTTATGATCAGCTTTGCAGCTAACGCCGCTTCGTTTCTCTACGATTCAGATATGCGTGGCCTAGCTACAAATACTAAATGCCGAGAGTTGATGTTAGAAGTGGAACAAGAATTTCTAACACTATTTGACGCTTTATCTATTCCGCATCCCAAACTCACCATTTCTGAGCTGCTCTCTTTACTGGACGCACCAAGTTACGAAGGGGCTTACTTTAGTATGAAAGAGGACTTCGACAGTGAAAAACAAGTTGAGTTTGAAGCCATTTTCCAAGCTACACGAAGCTTAGCCGCCCTTCACCACGTGTCGTTCACTCGTGGTAATCAAGTTTGTCACACGCTGGAGAACCTGCTGAGGAAGTAGAATGACGTGAAGCGCTATCGCACTAGGTGCGTAGCGCTTAAAGTGCTCATTTTGAAAAATGATTTCTAGATGCTGAGATCTTCAAGCAAATCCGATTTAGTGTGTAATCTAGCTGGCAGTTGAATGTGAGGTAAGTCAGGAGATAAACGTTCAGTTTTTATGGAAACTAAATGTGCAACTCGCTGAGCGATGCCATCTAAATCTTGAGCTGATGTAGCAATAAGTGAGCGTGAAGATTTTAGTAATGCAAGTGTGCCTTTAGTTCCATCGACTCCGGCCACTTTAATTCTTTCTGAATAGCCTAGCTTGTCTATCATTTTAGTGATAACCAGAGTAGGTCTATCCCAAGCTGACCAAACACCAGAGATCTGTTCACCTTTATCAGATTTTATAACGTCAGCTAACTTCTTTTTTAAGATTTGATGGCCTAAACTATTATCATAATCTAGCGTTTGGGACACCTCGATGTGACTGTGAGTTGCAAACTCAAATCTTGCTACTAATTCACGCTCGTAAATCATAGGGTGCGCATTCGAACCTATTATTACTATCTCACCTTTAGTTTCAGCTGCCAAATAAGCGGCACTTTCTCGAGCCATTGATGCATTATTACTACTTACGCTTGCAGTAAGATAAGGACAATCCATAGAGTCCATACCAATAATAGGAATGCCTTGGTCACTAGCCATATCCAAATATATTTCAATTGGTCTAATGTCATTCATGACGACAATCGCAGTTGGTATTAATTTTGACATTAGGAGTTCACCAAACTCTATGGGGTGTCGAGTCACTTTCATATTCCAACCGTAGTTTTGTGATAAAAATGCTAGCTTTTTCACAAGTATTGCCTTAGACGAATCTCCTACCCAAGGCGAGTGAACTAACAAGTTTACTTTTTGTTGAGGAATACTACTTTTGAAAATTCGCTTTAATTTTTTTATCATAATAAAGTGAGTGAAAAGTTCTTCTAAATTATGAATACCGTATATTTTTTCATATAAGTTAACCAGTCTTTAAAACTAATTAATCTTTAACACACCAACCAGAAGTTAAAGGCTAAAAACGAAAAACTTGATTAATTTGACTAGGTAATTTCATGCGCAAAGGAGATTTTGATTCAGAGGATAAACGCCACCTGTTCTGATAACTTCCTCGAACCTCCTTGTAACATATCGGACAACAATGATGCTTGGCTGCAAAATGAGCTTTAGGAGTCTGGGTAAACCGGTACTGGTGGACAGGACAAATAATGGTTACTGCTGTCCTGCTGTTCACATATTCTACCAAGGAGTAATCATAGCGTTCTCCCCAGCGTTGAATAGCTTTCTGAATGAACTTTTCTTTAGTATCTTTGGTTATAGGCATGAGTTTGAAATTCTTTTGAACATTGAATCAAATTACGGTGCAGTCACCAAGCATCCATGCTCAGTATTCTGTCAGGCATGACTTACCGTTACTTTTTCCACTAACGCTTTTGGTCGGTTGTATAACTCAAGCAGCAATACAAATGCAGCAGCGAAAATGGGTAAATGCCCTTCAATTTCATGGGCACCATGGATAAATGATGTAGTTATGAATGCAAACGCTAACATCACCATCACGAGACGGTTAGCAAAGCCAAAAGCTAGCAGCAGCCCAAGCAGCAACTCACATAAACCGATAAAGTACACAAAGTGGAGATCCGAAATCACGCTCAAACCAATGCTTGGGAAGAAATTATAAAATGGGAACATTTCAATAAATACAAGAGCCAAACCTGGATAAGCTAGCTTCTCTGTGTATGCCAAAATAGCCAACTGCAAACCAATTCCAATTCGTAGTATGATCAGTGCGATTTTCCACATGTTCTCACTATCCAAATTCAAAGCTTCAACCAGCCTTTGGTCGTTCTTCGAGATGTAGTGTCCAGTTAACAACATAAACATACCTACAGCGATAAACTCAAACAGGTAGTTGACAGTAATAACTGCGGGAATATTTACACCCATAAAAACCGTTGTCAGGAGAATAAAAAATCCCGAAAGCGAAATACTAATACAAGCAGATAGCACTATTAAACCTTGTAAAATCACTCCAGCTGTTATCCATTCACTTGGTAAATTAATATTAGGTGCTATGAAGCCCCCTCTGATAACCAGTAATAAAAAAAACAGCACAGTCAGGCCAGAGAATACCCCTGAATATAGAGCTCTACTGCCATTGACTGGTTTTGCAATAAGCCAGTTAACAGCACCTAATCTGTCACTATTATGGGAGACAAGAACACCAAGTAATGCACAACTGCACACCAATAAAGTAATACTGTAATACACCCAATCCCATGCAAAGGAGACCTGTTTCATCTCCTCAGGGGCAACAAACCATTGGACATGCGCGAATGATGTCGAAGGCAGTATTAAAAGTAGTAACGTAAACCATTTATATTTATTTGGGATTCGATGGGGGGATATATTCATCATTTAGGGCCTGCAAAAATAAAATTAATTGTTTTCTTTGATGAGGCAATAGCCTCAGCGGCGTCACATCTGTATGCACTAAAGGATATTCGTAAGGGTTAATGTAAAAATCGATAACCTCTTCCAAACTTTTGAATCGACCATCGTGCATAAAAGATGGACTACCTGCTAAATTTCGAAGTGATGGAACCTTAAATGCTCCTTTTAAATCTGAGCCTTCAAACCTCGCGTATTGAGCGTGACCACAATGTTCTGGATCCTGCCAATTTTGACACTGGTAGATGGAATCCTGATACTTCTTTCCACCGGCAATGCGATCATGTTGTTCGTCTCGCCCAGTTCCGATGGCGAAAAAGCCTCCATTAGTGAATCGCGGCCCGCTATGGCAGTCAATACACCCCGTTTTTTCAGAATCGAAAAACAAGCGCATTCCAGCAAGTTCGTCACTCGTAAGCACATCACTATTTTGTTCCACCTTAATCAAATGTCTATAAACATACTCATCAAAACGAGTCCAATAGTGATTTATTGTAGAGACATAGGATTCAATTACTTTCCCCACTTCAACTGCTTGTTGCTCTGAGTATTCACTTTGCCCACATTGAGTTAGCACTGAGGCGTATTGTTGCCCGTATGTATCACAAACATATTTAACCGCCTCTAGAGTGGATAAATCATGGTCTTTTGTTATTGCTTCTAAAGCCTGAGCCCATAACGAATCAGCTCTTCCATCCCAAAAATACCAGTCTTGCTCAGCAACCCCGCGAAGGCTCAATGCACGGATTGGCGACCCGTTAACTTGTTCTGATAGGTTATCCACATCCTGAAAATTGTGTTCAGGCACATGACAAGATGCACAACTTATATCTTTACCCCTGCTCAGACCTAGGTCATGAAACAACCGTTCACCAAGTTTGGCTTGCAATGAAAGCCCCTCTTTCCTCTCGGCACGATAATGAACATCTAGCATCGTTCGCTTTAGCAACGTTTCCTCGTAGGGTGTAATAGGCTCTGAAATGACTTCAGGAGAGGAGCTCAACCATGTACCAATAACAAGTGCGGAACTAACGAACATCAAAAGACAGAATACGAACCGTTTCATTGTCTCGACTAATCTGTATTTTCCATTTCCCTGGCATATTAAACATTAAACCCTTCACTACACATTGCTGTTCGCCCGTGCCACTAACCACTGGGTTAGTGGGTAGACCGTGATTGTGACCCAACATATAACCAGAAACTTTTAGGTTCTCACAGTCGGTATCGGGCTTTTCAAATTTAAAGGCGTATATAGTATTGGTAGCCATACTTTGTGCTTCGTTTTTAGCAAACACGTCAAAAGAGTAAAACAAGCACATAGCCCCTATAGACAGCACGATAACAAGCATATTCATGGTTTCAGTCTCACCCTATTTTGAGCTCCGCGAGAGTAATCCAATTGCGCGGTATAGACAGTATCTTTGTTCCACGACACTATGACTTGGCCATCGTGAATACCAAGGCTAGGAAAACCTGTTTTCCGATCTAGACTGAGTATATCAAGGGTGTCGGAATCTATGCGATTGCCATCCAAATGGTATCGGTCTACTTTAAGTTCAGCTTTACCACCGTTTACCGCTAAGTAACTAACAATCACATGACCATCATGTTGTACGGTATCGACACGGCCAATCGTTTGTTCAGATACTGTGATACTTTTTCCAAACGTTTTGCCATTGTCCAGAGACACCGCGAGCTTAACTTGCGGCTGTTCATTAGGCGCAGTAAACCACACCAATGCTACATTCTTGCCCGATGCTGCGAGCGAGGGTCCATTGACAGGACACCCGGCTATGCTCCAACTATCTTTAGGGACACTTTCTGAGTGCAACCACTTCCCGCCGACTAGGCGTTGAACACGGATATCTCGGATTTCGTCATCACTGCGATCTCGATAAGCGACAATGATCCCTTCTTCCGTTGTCGCCGCAGCTGTAGTACAACAATCGCAAACGCGTTCATCCACCAACCATTCTTGGTTTATTTTTCCACCTTTGAACATAGCAGCTCTCAGTGTCATTGCTCCGCTATGTCCATGATGGTTGCGCTGATCATCGCCATGTTCAGTTGGTGATTTGGTGTTACGACCGTCTAACCACGTAATGAACGTCTCTAAGCCGCTTTGCTGCATAGAAACGAAGCCATGTTCGGCATCTACACCGTCACGGTGCGGGGTAAAAGGCTGGGCCCAGCTTTCCCCACTATCTTCTGAATAAGTGACACGAACTCGATAATCGTATTTACCTGAGTTGGTTTTCTCCAACCAGTGAGCGCGAACTTTATCCCCATCAACAAGTACACTTGGGTAATCCGCCCAATTATTGAACCAGTTACTGCCACTCAAAACCGTTGTCGGCACATTCCATTCATTTCCTTCAAGTAGAGAGTATTTTAAAGTCGCGACAGAACCTTCAACCTCGACCCAAGACAACACAGTTTGTTGGCCGTTCGAGTATAGACGAGACATAGCCGCTCCCTCTTCAGCTGGCGTAGCAACTAGACTAACCTCTGTGGCAAAGCTGGTATTAGGTAATATACAGGCAAGGCTAAGTAGAAATTTCTTCATAGTCTAGAGCCTCTTATCGCGAAATTTTAGCGCGTGCATAATATCGGTATAACTCTGTGCACCGTAAAGGGACTGAACGACTTGCCCCTGAGACATTATGTATGTGGTTGGCAATACAGGAGGTAGTCGTGTATCGTGCTTACCTTGTTTGTACACTGGGTACTCAATGCCCAGATTTTTGATGACTTTTTGCGTGTACTGATCGCTATCTTGGTCAAAGTTTATACCTGCTACACTCACACCTTGTTGACTAAGTTTGTTTAGAATTTTTGCTTCTTTACGGCAAGGTTTACACCACTCAGCGAAATAGGAAACGACGTTAATTTCATTATCATGTTCACTATTAATAAAAGGCGAGGCTTTTACCATAACTGGTGATAGCACCAAAAAAAGAGTTAGATACTGGGCATATTTCATAATTTTGAGTTTCAAATGCGAAGAAAAGAAAGCGGCCATTTAAGCCGCTTTTATTAGATGGCTATAGACTAATCAGTCTAATTTTTTCCACTGCTGAGCGACCCAAGCAGGATCCGCAGCAACACCTGGCTGGAATCCATCAGTGTTACAATGCGCAGCCCAAGCACCGAAACATTCGTACACACCTTCATTCTCAAACTTAACGACATCACCAGCAACATAGCGACCAAAGCCATCTGGGTATACGTAGTTAACATCTCCCGCGGGTTCAACCAAATTGAAGTCCAGCGTTTCTTGGCCGACTAGCTTACCCTCACTGTTTCTGGTTTTTACTACCAACATATGATGACCTGGCTCAGACTTAGAAAGTTCAAGCTGAGGATTTACAGACTCCCCATCTTTCACTGCATCTTCCCAATGGGCTAAAGTATCACGGTTGTGGTTGTACGCCGTAATCTCGACTTGTGCATCACCCTGAGAAGCCAATGCCAAATCAAGAACCGTTGGTGTATCGTCAATCAAATATTCATTATCCAGTCCTGAAACCTCAGTCTTAATTTCGGATTCTGGGACATCAATGTCGTAACCAATTTCAACACTAACTAAGCCTTGGTCTTTATTTACATACACTGGGTTAGCGCCATAAGCTGGAACAAGCTCTCCTTCAACTAGAGCACCCGCTTTAATGTATCTCTTACTGCCGTCTTGCTCTTGGTTCACTTTCTTAGCAAGTTCGTGAGCCCAATTACTTTTCTTGCCGTTTTGCTCGCTAGTAATTTCGATGCGCGTGCTCAATGCTGGATTTTCACCATTTGTTTCAAAAACTCGTGTATAAACTGCGTCTCCAACGTTAAGATCCATAGTTGGTATAATTTGACCAGCCCTTTCCCAATCGGGTAGCTGTGGACCGTTGTCTTCAAACTCAACATCCATCACGTTATAGAATGAAGCTGGCGTATCTGATACATCCCAAACAGCAAGAATTACCTGATAGCCATCTCTATCTGGAACAGAACATTCGTGTGCGGTAGATGCACCTGCTGCTGGGAGTTCGCCATTACCTTGTACTTCACAGAACGGAATAAGATCGAACGAGTCGCGTGTTAACGGGCTATTAACATCCCAATCTTGCTTAGTGATGTAGTACTTCCAGCTTGCCGTTGGGTGTGGCGCAGTGTAAGTCCACTCAAACTGTTGACTGCCAGATTGAATGGGTTGCTTAACCCAACGTTGGGCCGTCTGTTCATTTAAGTTTAAAAACCTTGCCATACCAGCATTGGCGATTTTTCCATCAGCAGGGCCAACTTCAGGAAAACCATCTGGTCCTTCTACACTTTGCGGCTCCCATTCCACACCATCACAGTTCGTGTTGATCGTTAGACCCTCCGATTGAGAGGAGCCACATAGAGCAGCTCGGCCAATAAGGCCATCTTCAGAAAGTGATACATAACCGTGTGCCAATGCTCCTCCACTAAGGGTGGACAACATAACTGCAATTACGCTTTTTTTAAATTCCAATTTCATAAGTTTTAAGTTTTAAGTTTTAAGTTTTAAGTTTTAAGCACTACAAATGGTTTTTACAATAAGACATTCCTTTATCGCTATAACCGTGAAAATCCTAGTGCTTAGCTTCAGTGCACAAAGACTGCAACGTCACTATTGCTTCGAAAGATAAGAATGAACACTATTTAAAACTTAATAAAAACATCAATTACCTAATGTTAAATAAGACAATAACCTAAAACTCGAATCGAATGGGATTAAAATAGACAAAATTAGAGAAACAAACAGCAGAAATAGGAAATAAAAAGGCCCTCTGCCCGATATAAAGCAGAGAGCCTTAAAATTGATTTATTTATTGTTTAAAATTTAAAGGTTGATAAATATTATAAATATCAACCTTTACTGTAATGGCATCTCTACCAAGAAGTAGAAGCTGTTACTATACACTCCATCCTCTATACTATCTTCGGAGTAGCTGAATATCAGATCAAAGCTATGTGAGGAATGGTTAACTTGGGTTTCAATATCAAAAGTTCTTGCTTGCCTTACTGCATCCGAAGCTATGATTTGAGTCTTATTATTACTTGAGAGTTCAACATTCAAAGGGATGAGATTTTTACCACTTACCAAATTAAACATAACTTGAGGGACATATAGACTCAATTTCGGTCCCATATTCCCATTGGCCGTCACCGTTAAAGTTTCTTCTGCAAAGATAGATCCTGAGCCATCAGTTTGGGGGGTGAGATCCAAAGTAGCAGCAGATAGGTCAATACTCTGAATAAAGTTAGGCATGTTAGAAATAACAACTTTTTGCATTATAGCTATATCTCGGTATCCGGTAGGATCACTGTTGTTATTAAAACCGTATGTATAAGAAATCGGAATATAGCCAACATACACACCAGCTGGTTTATCATTAAATGCACCTATTATGTTGGAAAAACTAACAATTGGCTTAATATAACTGAATGGCTGCATAGAGCTAGAAAGAGATATTTTATCCTCACCATAACATCGAGAGACACCGTTGCTGGAGATTACCTCGTAAGCCAAACCATTAGAATCACTATAAGCACACGAACGAGCATCAGGGTTGTTTTGAACGCTAGCAGGCGAATATGAATAAGTAAATGAGCCTCCGACTTTGTCTATTGTTAAATACACAGAGTCGCTTGTGCCAGTGTGCTTCAGTATTATCTGACTTGGATAGGATTTTACACCAGCCTTCCACTCCGTCGCATACTCTATGTGCCCCATAGGCTCATTCCCTTCCGAAATCACGTAATCGTTCTTTTCTTCACCATCGGTCCATTTGATAGTTTTTCCTTCAATAGTTCCGGCGATCATAGTATCAGCTGTTGCATTGCAAGCAATAACAGAGCTAAGGATAACTAATTGCGAAATTGACTTATAACTCAGCTTCATATTCAAATGACCCATCATTACTTGAAAATTCAACATATACGTTATTGATATCCATTTCTTCTGGAAGTGAAATATTCGTTTTTCTACCTGGAAGAATATAGTCCACACCACCACAGTCATCCTTACTAGAACAAATTTTAGCCTCTAAGAACTTATTTGATTTATTAGATATCTCAATCTTGTCTTTTACTTTGCTTACTTCCGGGTACCCTTGCGGCTCGTTGCTTGTTTCAAAGATCGAAAGGATGCCGTAACCATAGTTAATAGCTACAGTATTCTGGATAGTATTTACAGAAGTAGGAGAAAATCGAACTTTAAACACTTTATCTGATGCAAGTTCACGGTCAGGATGGATACGATAAGCCGTTACGGTCCTAACCTCACCTGGCCTAAGAATAAACTTAGCTTCCGATAGCGTAAGATCCCAATCATCAAAATTTTCAGAAGAGTACTCTTTCTCTACTTTCTCACCAGTTTTATCAACATGTATTTCAAATATTTTCGTTGATATAAATAGATCTTCATCTTTATTGTTAGTTAAAACATAGTCGATTTTTTCTCCTCTATCAGAGTATTCAACTAAAGATTCAATATCTAGTGAATGAGACGGGTTAGAATAAACTAGAGTGACTATTGCAGTAATAAAATAACGACAAATTCCAAGTCGAAAAATATTAGTTTTGAGCATAGATTTCATCCTTTTCATTAATTCTTTTATAAACATTCCTCAAAGAAATAATCATTTCTTCATTATTTTTTGTAAATTGAGAAATTTTGTATCGATCTGCTAAACTTTTAGGAATATATGCAACTTCGACATTATCACCCATTTTGTGGAACAAAACATGCTTGCCGAAAGTACGCTCCATATTACGTTTTATTTCCACATTATCCTCGAATATGACGGATAGCATAATATATTCACCCTTACCCAATACAAATTCGGATAGTGGCTCAACTTCAGGAAAGCACGAGCTACTTGCAACGGCAGAAGACAGGTCTGTTTCTACTGAACAAAGCACATGGTTATTGCTTAACAGTGTATGCTTGCCTGCGTACTTGACGTTATAGATTCCGGGTGCTATTTCGTTTGCGTCATAGCATGAATCAGTCAAGCATTGGGCAGACTCCACTACCTCATTTCCTTCTATAGACAACCTAACCATATTGCTTGAAACGCTCACTAAATGCGGCTGCACGTGAACGACTGATCCTGGTAATGAAAAATGGTCGGTCATAAGCAATGATTCCTCTGCAAGTATATAACTAGTATTGTTTGGCATAAATTGATGTGAATAACCCTTGTAGGATTCAAGCCCAACTAAAAAATCATTTTGACCGATTCGGATATAGTTATTACTTCGATCTTCTGTACTTACCCTAGCCGTTCCAAGAACATCATTGGATAGCATGGCCTCACTACTGACCACTTTAGGCGTCTCAATAAGGTAACTTTTATTGCTATCCGCCGTAAAAAAGATACCTTCTGTAGATATTACTTGCGTATTGTTAATGAACGTACTTGCATTAAGTCTCTCAGAATCAAGTTCACCTCGATAATCTATATCGAAGACATCATTCTTATATGAGTCTACGACAAAAAGCTCACTCTCTGTTTTAGCGTCTTTTTCTATTGTAGTGCGAACCCCTGCACTATCAATAGATTCACCGGAGTATTGAATCTCATTTCGGCTGATAAAGTCCGCCGCTTTACCGCTGTTATAAGAGTAGAACTCTATGTTTCGACTTAAAGGAATCGATAACCTAATAGATGCTGAATATTCATCTTCTTTTGAAGTCGTCACACTTTGTTTATCGTAGCCTGCCCCCAAATTGACCTCCCAACCATTAGTAAAGCGGTAGCCAATTTCGCTATCTGCACTGAATGTTTCATAGTCGGTGCTACGAGCCTCGTTTATAGAAAGATTAAACGTTGTTCTCTCGCCAAGTTGAGTGAAGTAGCCTAAGGATAATAGACTCTCGCTTTGGCTACCATTCATTAATCTGGATAATGGATAGTGACCAGAAAACCCATCAGTGTGATTAATATCACTATAGCTCAAGTTAAATGGCCCAAAACTTACACCTGAAGACAATTGATAGGCCATATCGTCATACACTTTAACAGACCCAACGACGTTAAATATGTCGTTAATGACTTCGCCCCCTATTCCTAACCCATAGTCAAGGTTATCGGCTAGTAGCGCGTAAAAGCCGAGCCTAGCACTATCCAGTACTGGAAGAACGAACTCGGACTCGAGTATGCCAGTATCTTGTTGAAAATCTGATAACGTTTCAGGCGACACGACATTGTCAAGATAACTAGGAAGAGCCCTATCCTGCCTATCTATAAATGAGTATCTCAGACTATAATTCGAATGCGTTCTACTCGTATTTAAGTTATAAATTTGAGTATTGTACGTTGAAACCACTTCATTTCGTTCACTAATCTCAATGGTTACTTCATAGATACCATTGGGTAAACCTGAATAAGGGACTTTAGTAAATCCTGAACTGACATTTTTGGAAGCGATCAGACGATCACCTTTATACATCCGCATAACTCCATTCACAGGGGAAAATACATTAAGCACCTGGCCATTATCACCTTTATCAATGTTCAGGTTCTCAGACGTCACTACCCCAAGGGAGTATACTTCACCGTTTGGGTTGCTTGAGGGGAATAGCCCAAAAGAGGAGTACGTTCTTGCGCCATCTTTGGCGTAGTCAGCGACGAAAGCATAACCCGGTCTATCTAAAGTGTAGGTTAAGTTGGAAAACTCTGACTGCTCTGAAATCTCGTATTTTGCATTAAAGTAGCCATAGTGAACTCCTAACGTGGCATCACCATATAGTGAAGAGTCAGTGTTACTTTCAGAATCATATGACGCATCCAGACTAACTGAATTAATCAACGCATTGTTATCTAAAATACCATCATCATATTCTTGTTGGGTTACTTCCTTAATTAAACCATCGGGGTGTACAAATACCTTTGCCTGTTTAGTCGGATAATCGAACACCAACGCAATATCTTCTGGCATAAACGCGCATTGCTCGTAGCTTTTGCCTACGCAATATTCACTGTATGTTACGCCATCATTGAGGTAAGCAACTAGCTTATCAATGTATTCTGGCTTGACCTTACCACCTAGAAATTTACGTAATTGACCAGTCCCCTTTTGAGATACTTTATATCGTTCAAAACTCATCAAAGCAGAAACAGTCGTCTCAGAGCCGTTAAAATTGACAGCCGTATTGACTTGTTTCTCAATATAAAAAGACTTAAAACCTTCTGGTATAACAGCAAACGATGAGAACGAAAATAATAGTCCTGCTGCTGAGGCAATATATATATACTTCATATTTAACTACGCTAACAATCCACTCAGGGAATATAAATAGATGCGGTAACTTCAACTTTAATGTTGATAACTTGAGCTGCCCGCAAAACTTGATTTTCGGCTTCAACGCTTAGTGACAATTTTGATACATTATCGATAGAATCCTGCTTGACGCCATCTATATAGATATCAATTAGGCCGGGATCGAGATTAGTACTATCGAGTAAATAGCTACTTACCTTAACGTCCCAATCTGATGAGACTTCATTGCCATTTATCGATGATATTGACTCTAAAACTACTGCCTCAAGTGTCCTAATCTGATTAGTTCCTGCATCGCCTTTAACCTCAATCGAATCCGGAATTGGAGCTCCATCTTCACCTGTAATAATGGGTGGAAAAGTTGAAGGTTTAACCGTTGAAGACACCTGTACCTGAAACCCCTCCGAACTCCTGCTGAAGGAAGAGGCTTTCGCATTAATCGTGGCTGCGCAGCACGCAGCCGAAACAATCATAAAGAGGGCCACTTTACCGACATTCATTTGTAATCACCTTTAACGGAGTGTTGCTGTAGCTATTATTTAGCTTTACTCGCATGTAAAGCGGGATAAGCTTCAGTCTTTTATAGAACGACGCCAATATATAGATATTGTCGCCCCATAAAAAATAATTAAACTTTAATGATTAATAAAACAATGCAAGTGACTGATTTTTACCTATTTAACAGAAATGGATTATCTTCTTCAGAAAAAGCTCAATTACTGCGAAAACCAGTTATTAAAAGAAAGCACCCAATCACATATTAAAAGTAAATTCATCTACTGGTATTTTGAATGAAAATTAGCAACAGTTTTGCTATTGATTAAGAAGTCATTGGAGCCAAGTGAGGGGGTTTCTACCAACTCTCGGTTAGAGTTTTTTGAAAGAAGTGAGTCGTAAACCATTCATTCTAAGCTTATAAAGGTTCTAGCATACTTTGATTTATTGATTGATTTATTTATTGATTTATTGATTTATAACCCAAAGAATACTTGTGCTCTGTAAGCGTCACACCAACCCGATTTTTTAGTTTTTGTCTTTAGCTCGGAGCGCCGCACTCACATTGTTTGAGCGTGTTCATCACAAAACGTCTAAATAAAGCAATATTTTCCACCGCACCCTCTAAACAGATTCGTGAACTGTCTTCTTTAAAAACAACATCTAAAGCATAGTGTTGGCTGTTTTCGATTCGCCAGTGTTGACGGATATAATGACCAAGTAGCTTGTGATTGGGTGAAAGAGATCTGATATAATACGAGGTATCTACAGTGCCTTTTCCATTGATTGTACGGTGACTTTCTACGGCAATAATACTGCGTATTGTTGTCCACTTTTCCGCGAGTTCCTGGGGAAGCTTTGCTTTGAGTTGAAACACAATTTGTTCTTCTTTTCTCCCATGCAGAGTTTGCGTTACTTCCGTCACCACTTTTTCTTTCTTCGCGTCAAAAACGGTTTGAAATTGGGAGACAACGACATCTCTCAACTTAGGTTGGTTCTTCTTTACTTGGATAACAACATGGGCGTTTTTCGCAGCTATTTTTTCTAATGTCTTACACTGACAATGTAATGCATCAATGGTGATAATGCTGCCCTTAACGTTAATAATATCAAGCATCTGCCTTACAATATTAATTTCGTCATTATTTGTTTCTGTCGGTTTCTGGCTGAGAACAAGACCACGCTCTGTATCGTAGGCATAGTGCCGTTTTGGGGTTAGAGCGATAAGAGCAGCGAAGCACTTTTCCATCGAAAGTGATAACGGGTTTACTCTGATTTTCTCTTTGCTCATTAATCCACAATGCGAGAGCTTCGAGTAAAGACTCGGCGACAACGGAACGTAATATTCTTGCGACTGTGTGCCGACGAGGGGTACCGTGAGCAAATGGTCGATATTTTCTAAGCCATTCCAGTTTATGTTCACCATATCTTTCAATATCTTGCCAGCCCTCGCTGCCAGCAGTTATGTCGCTAATGACAAGGAAAATAATGTCAACTAAATCATGATTTTGGTTGATGGATGACTGCGTATCTTCGACAATCGAAAGGTGTTCTATGAGGCTCAAAGTTGATACCGATTTGTGGGTTTGAGCCTATTAGATCATAGTTGCTCACAAAGTGCGATCCCGCCCTGATAAAGGAAATACTCTAGAGAGTGATAAAAGCTTCTTTATGGTGCGCTTTGAGTGACCGTTTTACCGTACCTAGCGTTATTAGCCGTTTGTTGAATACCGTGGTGTATACAAATGTTAAAATTCTGATTTTTTTGTTTACCTTTATATTTTTACTAATTGTGTGAACGGTTTACTGGGGTTGTTCCTTGTATTACTTTTGTGGGCTTGATTGAATAAAGGTTTATTTATCAGTTGTTTATGTTTTTTTATTATCATTAAATATTAAGTGTTTGATGTTGATATGGTATGTGGTAGAAACTTGCGGAAATAGCATTTTCGATTAGAATTAAATGAAGAAACTATTGCCCTTTTAATGGGTAAGTGTATGTTAAGTCGAATAAATCAAATCAACTTTTATGCTTATCTAATGGGTTGCATATTGATTAATTATGTTTTTAATGTAGTTGCCTTTATTATGAGTTTTTTAAATGAGTTTTTAAATTCGCGTATTTCGCGTATATGGTGGGGCTGATTAAGCCGGTAGTTGATTAATCTGAGGTTTAAATATGCTAATTTATATCTATAGTTTTAGTAATGAGTATTTATGAAAAAGATTGATCAACCTAGGAACGATACAATGATCTTGATAAATCGTTGCTTTGTAGTCGATTTAAACAAAAGTCTAGTAAAAGACCTGCACACTAATCATGTGTCAAGTATTGGCTTGAATGAAACGGAGTTACTCAACTACTTTCTGGCTCATCCTAACGAACTCCTTTCCAAGCAGCAAATTATAGATAATATTTGGACTAAGAGAGGAGTTGTAGTCGAAGAGAGCAGTTTGATGAACGCGCTCTCTTGTTGCCGTAAGGCGTTCGGTGATAAAAGCGGTGACGTCATCAAAACGGAGCGAGGTAAGGGCTATCGCTTTGTAGCTGTGGTTGACGCTTATTCCACTGAGCAGACACTAAAAGAAGAAACTGAGCAGAAAGACGAGAGTGATATTAAACCTGAACCCTTGAGGGAAGAAAACACTGAGAAAACCATTTCAAACTCAAAATATTTTGATGTCTCTTCGTTGTTCAGCGGTCAATGGATAATGAAATATGCATTTAGTGGAATATTGTGTTTTTTGTTAGGTTACTATGGTAGTGCTGCTGCTAAAGCATATAGAGGGCCAAAAAACGCAGAAGATTACTCTTATCGAATCTATGACTCTTGTGTATATAAAACCAAGAAAGGCGATGTAAGAATTGACCTTGGCTCCGCCCATGTTATCAGTACCGGAGGACTTTCCATCGCAATAAATGATAACCTTGAGTCTGTTAGCTTTCCTTCGGAGATTGTTGGGAGGTTCTGTGAATAGATTAATTGTGTGCGTTATTTCGATATCTACATTAGTAACAGGGTGGCTTATACATACTTTCAAGTCTGAGCAAATCAATGGGAGCTACAAGTCAAACACTATGTCGCACATAGCAATTAATAATGATCGCGAGTGCTTGTTACTGAAATTAAGGACTGAGCTAGAACTATATAGTAATGATACATACGAACTAAATGTATTTACTCGATGTAAGAGTGGTTCTTTTACTAAAGGCGATTTTAAGTTCGAAGATAGTAAGTTGTCTTTTTATGAGAAAGAGCATCACTCAACCAAGCCAAGTGATCGTGAGTTACCTTTTTGGGAAGAAGTCGTCATCGGGCCAGGTGTCATGGGGAGAGAAAATATGACTGTGATTCCGCTTGAAAGATCGAATGGAGGCTTTTTACTTTTTACTCAGCGGGCCGCGTATCTATATGAGCGCGTAGACTGACTGTATATTACGTAAAGCTGGCGCTCATCCTAGCTTTTGTGATTTTCAGCCCAAAACCACCTACTTCAGTAGGTGGTTATCATACGCTTCGCCATCGCCTGTAAAATTACTCATGCTAAATGCATCTTTGATTTTTCCAGATGTCATCAAGGTCAGATACTGTTTTAATTGACTTAGCAGCTTCACTATCAAAAGCTTCAGTGCTTTCTATCCATACGGTCATCTTTAAGGATTAAGTCTAAACAGTTACACAGAATTTAGGGTACACCCCGCCCTCTTTAGAAGATGGTAATTTACGAGGGTAGGCCCTGAGTTGTTGTCGCGTGACTCAAATTTACTCATGTCTAATTCTGCTTATTCTTGTTGCTACATTTTTAACTGACTGTATTTGTTATATTTATCTTTATTACTATCTTAATAATTATTTAATTAATAACAATATTGCCCATTGTATTGTATTTTCCAGCGTCGAGAAAATGTTACTAAGCAAAAAGAGGCAAACAGTTTTATGACTAAAAGTACAGTCCCAAAATCGACAAAGGCGCTCCTTTCCGCTGCTTTGTTAATTCTAGGTGGTTGTAATTCTGGGGACGGAGAGCAAAGCACTAACAATGAACAACTCCCTGAAGAGCAGGCTTACGTTAACGCCAGTGCTGCGTATCTATCCACTCCTATTGGAGAGTCGTCAGAAATTGACTTAACAGCATATGTCGATTCATCAGCTCCCACGACTATCCTAGACGTTGCTCCACTCACTGACTTAGATGAATGCGCCACCGCCGTTTCTTCATACGACGGGCTGTTGATCTACACAGATTTTAGTCAAGCTATTGGGTGCAGCTACGCATACACAGTGAGTAGTGGGGAAATTACAAGTAGTAATACAATTCAAGTTAACGCCAGCTCAAGCATAGCCGGGGTTCCGCCTTTTTTCGAAACGATTCACGTTAATGGCAGCCTGGGCGGTCAAGATATAACCATAAATTTGGAAGAGGAAATTGGCAAACATGGAACTTTTGGGAGCATACTGTCGTTGGAGATGGCTTCCGATGTAACCCAAAATAACACTATTGCTAGTGTGGGAATTGATGAGAATGAAATTACTATTGTACCCGGAACAAGTTCAGGCGTCGGTATCGTTCATTATAGTCTTAGAGGGTCATCTCAGAACAACAACGAAATCGTTATATCAGGGGAAATACGCGTGGCCATCTCTGTAGGAAGTAATAACCCCCCAACAGCCAGCGATGACTCTATAGGTGCTGAG
Organism: Vibrio sp. 10N.261.51.C6; assembly: GCF_041471785.1. Taxonomy (NCBI): domain Bacteria; kingdom Pseudomonadati; phylum Pseudomonadota; class Gammaproteobacteria; order Vibrionales; family Vibrionaceae; genus Vibrio; species Vibrio sp. 10N.261.51.C6. The sequence goes on from NZ_JBFRPB010000057.1 coordinate 60,132, forward strand.
GTTTATCAGGAGTTTACTTACAAACCGACAGTCACAGAAATCGATGGAGATAGTTGGTATATTTCTGAAGTCAATAGCGACCCTTATACCGAAGTGTCTGTAAGTGCTATGCAGGAGATAAGTTACAAGGTTACCCACCCCACGAGTCATGGTGTTATAACCTATACAGTTACGGATGGACAAGGTGGATATGATACAGCAACGCTTACGATCGCCCCACAATCTAAAGTTAAACCTTATTCTTTCAGCAAGAATGGCGTGGACTATATATTGATGCCTCCTCCTTTACTTTCGCAACACATAGAGGCAGGATTTAATAACAATGAAAAAACCCTAGGGGACGACAACTATATATTTGGCGCGTTTGTGGAATATACACCCGACGAAGCATACGCCTATTGTGAAGCCATTTACCCCGGCACTACAATGTTGACGGCAGATAACGGCGACATGGCATTAGTCCAAGAGCAGATACAAAACTCATATCTTGATCACGAGCATCTCGGTTGGGAATGGGCCGATAGTTATGCCGCTGTTTCTAAGACCAGCACAAACAAGCCATTGTACTTGAACGTATCAGATGGCACCACAACAAGCAACTATAATCCCAGGCCAGCATTATGCGTAAAGAGATATGTCGACTTACCTCCAGTTATCACAACACCAAGTAGAATAACGCAAGACATCTACAAGCCGTTCGAGATTTCACTGACCGTAGACAACGACAACGGGCAAACCTCGAAAGTAGTGGATGCTATATACCCGAAGTCGTTCCAGGAAGGCGCATTGTCTGGTAACGATGTAAGTGGCGTAGTAGGTTACGAAGCAGGCGATCATGAGATAATGATACTAGTGGCGGACGAAGCCGGTAATACGTCATGGGTAACGCAAGAAGTCACGCTGACGCGACCAGACGACTACGAATTGACAACAGATATATACCTGCACCCGACGCTAACCGAATATGAAGCAAAAGAAAAAGGGTACAACTTTAGCGAAGCGCCCGTAGCACAGAATGGTGTTGCATACGCAGTCATACCTAGCACCGAAGCGAAACACTATTGTAACAGCCTTGGACTTTCTATTCTCGACCTCAAAAGTTATGAGAGTTGGGAAGATCAAACCCAGAACTCACTGGCAACATACGAAATGAACCATTATACCTTCTTGTGGGACGGATACACATACATAAAAGAAATTAGGAATGACACATCAGAAATTGCATATGGAGACGGTCAGAGCACAGTCACGTGCAGTGGTACACCAGATTGGCACATAGATGTGTCAACAAACCCACAGGCAACACCCGGTATACCGGAAAACATCAGCGTTACAGCCTTAGGAGAAAACGGGTTCTCGTACGACGTAACACAAAAAGGAGCCCTTAGTTGTAGTCCCAATTGCGACATAAGCGGCAATACAATCACATACAAAGCGCCCGGACAACATAGAGTCACATGGGACGGATTCGAGCAAAGAGCTGAAACCGTCGTCGACGTACTACCAAGACCAGATAGCATCTATGACGTAGTTGTAAAGATGTCCACCGTAGCATGGGTGGAACCACACACCGGGTCGGGAGGCAGCAATTACCTCAGCGTCTGGGCGGGATACGGGCAACAAGATAGTCAAGTAGAGTATTCTATTAAAATGTCACGTAACGATTATGATACTTGGAGCGAGGGCGTAGAAGAAGGATACAACACAAATATAGACCTAAAGACGAAAGCGCGATTCTATGATAGCGTCTTTAAATACGCGCATTTTGGCGATTTCATCATCACACCCTACACAAGCTGGACATGTGATCAGAGCACGTGTACGACCGGGCCAGTCGACGGAAACCCTAGCAATGTAAACGTTGGCAACCATTCACACGACACGCGGAACGATGGTGGTTATTACTTCGTGCTAGGAAGCGAAGGAAACACCACAGATACTTACGTGACATTCGGAAAATATTGGCGGGATTACCCGAAAGACGATTGGCACACGGACACGTTCGAACAGTCTCACACGATCGACCTGGGTAAACAGAACCCATAAACCTAAACGTCATATTTTTAGGCACTCACATAAAAACATATGCTGCTCATAAAGCCGAGTTTGGTCACCTTACCAAGCCCGGCTTTTTTTGTGAAATCATTAAACCTAATCAAATGGCTTAACTCAATTGAACGAGAACAATGTAGTCCGGTATTTCCTTAGTGATAACAACCTAGACAGGGCAAGGCAATGGTTAGCAACGTCGCGCAAACACCATCCAGCCAACTCAGATGTATGGGCATTTCTTCATCGATATGATGAAAACAAACAACATTTCCTCCACATATTCAGTAGCGGCAGATTCTCATTGTGCTCAATGCAAGTGCGCCGGACAAAGTTGGGTGATGTAGCAGTTTGGGGTGCGCGGGATGCATGGGTCCTTCGGGCTTTAACGGAAGCGCTCAAGGCACATAACTTCTTACCAATAAGCGAGAGTGTGATTCACGTACCACTAGGAGCAACAGGGTTAACGAACGTTATGGAACAAATAGGAACTCAAGCTCAGCAACATAGTTTTTTCTGTCGAACGGATATTCAAGGTTGTTACCAGAATCTTAATAAATTTAAATTGGTTGAATGGCTACATAAGCAAGACTTGACTAAGTCTATAAAACGTTTAATTACTCAGTTCTTGTTCTACCAAGTCGAGAGCGGGGGAATTTACATCAACGACCCAAGAGGAATCCCCAGGTCTTGCGGTTTATCAAGCTATATCCTTGCCGCTATCTTTTATGAACTAGACGAGTCGTTAAACAGACTAGCCGGCGTTATTTACTATCGTTATATGGATGATTTTCTTATCTTGGCCGAGAGTCGTTGGAAGTTAAAGAAGGCTATAAAATTGCTGAAAATTGAAATGGCTAGATGGGAGCTCACTTTGCATCCAGACAAAACAGCCATTGGGAGGGTAGGGAAAGGATTTGACTGGCTGGGTGTTAAATTTGATGGCAACCAATGGTCTGGGCCAAGTAAGCGTAGCTTGGATAAATCAAACGAAAAACTGCGGTTGTTGAGCAGTGTTTATGGAGTGGATTCGGAAAGGGTCAAGAAATTCAAGCAGGGCAGAGCCAGATGGGTGAAATGGGTAAGTAAATTAAATAGATAAAAAAACTACTGAAACGCATAAAGACGTTAATCAATTATCGGCACTGCATCGGATAAAACAAGATAACGATACATAATATGAGCAAGCACGGATACAGGAAGTAAGCGAGTAACAAAATAACGTTAGTAAAGTTTAATGAGGTGAAAAAACGAAATTTAATAATATTATAGCAGCGTCATGAAATCACAGAGGTACCCCTGAGGAAGTAATATGTCTAACGGGGGAACCGAAGTTATTTGTAAAGTAAGAGTAAACTAAAAAAAAAGGATATCGATATGTTCAAAAAAGCTAACGTCATTGCCGCAGCGATTGCGGTATTAAGTGTCAATGCATATGCACAAGACGGAAACGCACTACTGCATTTCACTGGTCAAGTGTACGGCGGAGGTAGTACGGGAGACCTAACTGTGAATAATGCCGTCAATGGCACAATAGCAGGCGAAGCAACAGCATCTCTAGTAGAAACAGATACTGCAGGTACGGTGGATCTAGTGAGTGACTTAACAGATGTACACACTATTAAAGTCACTGTAACGAGAGCGGATATATCAGTAAATAATACGCTGGATGGAGCAGCTACAGTAACCGTGGATTTAGTGATGGACGGAGAAGTACAATCAGATGTGGGTTTGAACTCAGAGGTCAATTTCGCAGTACAACCAAGCGTGCTAGAGACGTTAAGCATTAGCCCAGAATGGGCAATGTCGAGTCCATTAAGCGTAACAGAGCAACTGGCAGGGCAAGTCGAGTTGACTTTTACAGTGGACGCAGCGTAGTCTACAAAATGTAAGAAAAGCAAAAGGCAAAAAACAGTACTCATAAGTTGCCCTCGCTTATCTCAGCCTTTCCAGCACTATGCTGTCGCTCATAAAGCCGAAAGACATTAAGTAAAATATGCAAAGAGCTGAGCCAGTAAGCTTAACCTAGCATCTTTTACAATAAGAAGTCATACGGTATATATACTGTATGACTTTTTTATTTAAACATGTTCTCTAGCTTAGGCTAACGTGTACTAATTCAGACCTGATCTGACAGTTACCCACTTTTAGACTCGGTGTCTGTCAGATTATATCTGGGTTAGGTTCTTTTCAGCTCAGATTGATTTCCCATCCACTAATGTCTCTATTGGCGTTCGGCCACAGCACACTTTTCCTTGATGAGTACGATGATTGTTGTAGTAGTCCATCCATTCGTCCAGATCTTTCTGTAACTCTTCCATTGAACCATACAGTTTCTTTCTGAATGTCACTTGGTAGAACTCATTTAATACCAATCCGGAAAATTAA
>NZ_JBFRPB010000058.1:0-4407 GCF_041471785.1 Vibrio sp. 10N.261.51.C6
AATCGCTTGGTGATCACAACTTACCCGTGGCACTTTCTAGCTCGAAAGTGCCCCAAAGTCATTCAGAGTAAATACTCATTCATATCTTGTTCATGTGAATTTGCACTACAACAGTTTATGCGAACTCCGCTCATCTAGGAATGTTCTGCTCCAGCAAGACTGAACACTTCGTTAAGCGACGTTTCTTTGTTCAAAGTTAACTGGGCTTAGATACCCAAGAGCACTGTGTCTTCTCGTCCGATTATAATCTACTTCTATGTACTCGAAGGTTGTCTTGTTGCGGCAGCTACTGCGACTTTCTCTGCTAGCTTCAGAGCCTCTGCTTTAAGTTCAGGGGAATGTTAATTCTAGTTTTCTTAGTTGCCATTGCTCACCTCGTTAGTAATTGTACTCACTTAACTCGATGTCCAAAACTGCTGGGACGGTTCAGTGGCACACCAGTAACTATCCTAAATACTTCATTCCAAGTAGATTTAATAATGCATCTATCAATATTTGATGGAATTATCAAACGTTGGGCTTCCCTGCCTTACTGTTAGCTAAGGTTTGTGCCAGTTTAAGCAATACTAGGTTACACGGGTGTCGATGGCTGTTACGTTTTTCTCATTCATACTGGTGATGTGTGATGTCGCTCTCATCGCACGGGTACTAAACCGTATGCGTAAATGGTATTTTAAGCAGGTATTTTTGCGTCCATATCCCCTCTCTTTGGAATGGTTTTTTGCAAAATCACCCTTATTATCCTCTCGACTATTCACGGAACAACCCATGTTTAGAACACTTTTATCTGGCCTTATTTTGGCCTCTATGGTTGGTTGTGCGCCTCAGTACACCCCAAAAACACCCGAGCAAACGGTTAAAGATAAAACGGTGGAATTTGCCAAGTACGACATCAAGACCATGACCGATTCGCCCCGCTCTCATGCGCAGCAACTTGGTGTGTTGATGACTGGTGAGCGACCGTTTGGTAATAACAACCTTGACGAATTCGCCGATGGCTATATCAGCTGGTCTCGTAAAACCACCCAAGGCTTAAATGCCATTGGCATGGTCATTGGCTCGATTTCAAATGTTGCGGGTTTCACCGCCATTTTGGGTAACTCCGGTAACGGTAAAAAACGCACTCCTAGCTACAATAAAAACCGATTAATGATCATCTCACCCGTCAAGCACTATGACGCCTGCTTAGAAGGCAAGCCAGAGTGTGATCTGTTTGAACTCTTTGAGCAAAACAAGGCGACCTTGGTGTCGATGGCTGAACATGCCTACAACAGCGACCCAAAAGTGGCATCAGTGAAGACCATCGATTCCGTGAAAGAAGGCTTGTTCTCACCAAGCCATTATCAATACATTGCCGTGATGCCGATGGCTGGCAAAGACAATGAGCTGACCTATTGCCTTAAGCCTCAATATCAAGCAGTGCTTGATAGAGTGGAAGAAGAAAAAGGGCCAATCAGCTACCCGCCGCTTGGGTTGGGTTGCTCTGTGATAGTCGATAAGCTTGGCTATATTTACCGCAATGCTGATAGCGATAGCCCCTACCTGCCAAAAGGCGACTTCTTAATACATGAAGCCGGAGTGCCAAATTTCTTCCCTGTTGAAGCGCTCAAAACGGATCAAGACAACGTATTTTTCTACCAGCCATCTGTTGCCTTCCTCGCTGAAGCGCTTGATTTTGACTCTGAATTTGCTGAATACAGAGAGAAGTACCCAGAGGACTTTAAAGAGCACTTTAAGCAAAAACGCTTCTCGAATGTGCCAGTATTCACTCAGCTATCCACTGGTAAGAAGATCAATTTCGGCTTAACGCAGAAATAAGCGACCATCACAACCTCAAAGCCGAGAGCCGTCACTTCTCGGCTTTCACTACTCTCAAATGATCAGATAAATACGTCAGATTTCATTTTGACCGTTTTTTGCATTGGCACCGTCAAAACACCTCACTTTCATGCGTCTATGGGAAGTAAGTCTCAATTATACTCTGAATACATTAGCGCAAACCAACTCCGTTATTTTGAGTTTTCAATGCAAAACGGGGCGTACCATACATTTTGTCCAAAGGTGTGCTGTAGCCAATCGTGGCAAACTTCCTGACCTCTAGTCAATGTGACTGCCAAACTTCATATTGACCCAAAACACTGAGAGGAGGTCATCGTGAGGAAGTTATCTTCTGGAAAATGCAGCGGCATCAAAAGGCCGTTTAAGCTTGAAGAGATCTGGCGGATCAGAACTAGGCTAGAGATTGAAAATGATCTGATGCAGCTCGCACTGCTGAACCTAGCTATAGATAGCAAGTTAAGAGCGAGTGATTTGCTAAAGCTACATGTTTACGATGTTTCTTCGCAAGGAGTTATCTATGAAAGGGTTCAGTGCATCCAGCAAAAAACTGGGACCGACGTCCACTATGAGATTACGCCGAGAACACAGCAAAGCATTAGCCGATGGATCTTTGCAGCATCCCTAGAGGCAAGCAGTTTTTTATTCCCGAGTAGCCGACGCTTTGGACAACCTATCAGTTACTCTTTCTATCGTTCAATTATCAGGAGTTGGGCTGCAAAACTGGGATTGAATGCCGACTATTACGGTACTCATTCCATGCGCCGAACCAAAGCGACTTTAATCTATGCCAGAACGAAAACATCAGAGCTGTACAGATCTTACTTGGACATTCGAAGCTAGATAACACTATTCGATACCTTGGCGTAGAGCTAGAAGATGCTCTGAGGTTGTCTGAGAAAACAGATTGCTGACAGACAGGAGCTGTTACAGGCTTTTCTTCTGCTACGGTTTCTATACTTTAAAAGGTATATCACTGTTGAAAGGTGTTAAAAAGCCGAACCCCATCGCTAATAAGGTTCGGCCTGTATAAACGTCGAGGTCAATGCCTTTTACGATGTTCCAACTATAAGTTTAGCCTTGAATCAAACCCACCAAAAATTTGTTGGTGGAGTTTTCGAAATAAAGTAAGCGGATGACTTAGATTAAAGGTTTGAATGTCTTCTGACCATTTAATGTTTTTTTCTTGCCTTCAAGTGAGTACTCAAAAGATAACGAGAAGTCGACGCTTTGGTCTGGTTTCAGTGCGGTCACTCGATAGTGAGAACTCTTGCCTTTATGTGAGACTGTCACTTTAGACTTAGGTGGAATTTCCAAAGGCAGTTTAATTTCGTCTTTATTTACGCTGTTATTCACATAACTTGCTGCACGATCAATGGTGATGAACTTGTCAGTGAGATTCGTAATCTCGTACTTGTAATTTAGCGTTGCTACTTGAAGGTCTTTGTTAGTTAAAATCCAACCGTTAGGTTTGGCTAGCAAAGATGCCGATGTGAACTCAATGACATTATTATGATTTATCATTACGTTGATGCCACTAAAGTTTTTAGCAGTCAATGATTTAACTTCACTCATCACATAGTCGTTTAGCAAAGGCTGGCCTTTGTAATTATAGTCATAGTAATCAAGGAAGTTGGTGTTGACGTTTTCTTGAGTGAATAAAGCAGCGAATTTTTTCTTGTCAGACTTATCCATCAGCATTTCTACTTGCGGAGATAAGGTATAAGGCTCAGATAAGAGTTTAGTTCGGTCCTTAACGTAATTCTGATAATCATTTGTTACTTCTTCTGCGACGAATTCATCAAGTACAGGCAATTGCTCCATCAAAGCCCAAGGCGCGTAGTCGTTATAGCTTTTATATCTTTTGGTGTTAAATGCTTCGCGATCAACTGAATGAGTTTCTTCGTTATAGTAATATCCAACGTCAATACTAAACAGATACTTCTTCGTAAGTTCATAGTTCATGACTGTACCTTTCAAGTCACGATTATTTGAACGTGATACGTCAATTGATGCTGGAGCAAGTCTACCATCTAAAATTGGTATTGTTCTAAAAATAGAGTTATCAAGTATCGCTTTAGCTTCTTGCGCGTTAATATTTGATGGTACAGCTACTACTGTATCAATAGGCTCTATTTTTGGGCGAATAGTACACCCACTTAATAGTAAAGCAGCTACTGAGGTTGCAATCATCGACTTTTTCATTTGTTGTCCTAGTTTTAAATAGAAAGTTCATGGGCTTTGGATTTAATCTCAATACCTAAAACTTTAATATTTTTAATGGGATATGCATAGATATAGATTGAGGGATATGTTACATAATGCTCATAACTTACCGTTATCAGTACAAAATACTCTCTTTAAAACGCAGGCCAAAGAGTGAATAGCTCGCTCTTCATGTCTCGAAAACCAATTGGCTAGGCTATATCATTTTAGCCCTCCAATACTTTTGCTAGTGATATGCTATTCATCGCATCGCCTCTTCACACCAACTTTTCCATACCTATGGTTATTCGTGTTTTGTTAATTTAGCAAAATCCCTGACACGTTGTTGTCCGTGCGACCTGAAGT
>NZ_JBFRPB010000059.1:0-32433 GCF_041471785.1 Vibrio sp. 10N.261.51.C6
CCTCCTCCTACTCGATTCTGTTATTCCGCGGTAACTTAATGATGAATATTTGGAATAGGTTAGAATCTTGTGTTTCGTTATTGCTCGTCTGCCGTGAGTTGTAACTTGTCGCTACACAGGACTTTAAGGCGTTGGGTATATGGAAATCACTCTAGAAATATTGGCTATCTTGTTTGTTGTTGCAACGGCAGCAGGCTTTATTGATGCAATGGCTGGCGGCGGTGGGTTACTGACTCTACCTGCATTGCTAGCGGCTGGAGTTCCACCGACGCAGGCATTGGCAACCAACAAACTCCAAAGCTCATTTGGCAGCTTCTCTGCGAGTTGGTATTTCGTGCGCAACGGTATCGTCAGCATCAAAGAGATGCGCCTTGCTATCTTTTGTACCTTTATTGGCTCTGCAATTGGCGCTGAGTTAGTCCAGCACATTGATGCGAGCCTACTGACCAGTGTTATCCCACTGCTGCTTATCGCTATCTCTCTCTATTTCCTGTTGGCACCCCAAACTAGAGCGTCTGAAGGAAAACAGAAGATCTCTGAGGCGATGTTTGCTCTGTGTATTGGTGGCGGCGTGGGTTTCTATGATGGCTTTTTTGGCCCAGGAACAGGTTCTATCTTCACCGTCTGCTTTGTTGCTATTGGTCACTTCTCGTTAGTCGATGCTACGGCGCGTACTAAAGTACTTAACTTTACCTCGAATATCGCTGCCTTAATTTTCTTTATTTTGGCTGGTTTGCCTATTTGGGAGTTGGGATTAGTGATGGCGGTCGGTGGATTTATGGGCGCTCAGCTTGGCGCTAAAGTGGTGGTGACAAAAGGGCAGAAATGGATTCGCCCCCTTGTGATCGTGATGTCGATGCTAATGGCGTCTAAACTGCTTTGGGAACAGCATCAACAATCGATTCTATCAGTGTTTTAACTCGTGGAGACTGGTAACTATTTGGTCTGACACAGATATGAATCGGCCGAATCAAGCCTGCTAATTCGGTGAAGCTATACAGATATTGAGGCTCAATATTGAGTGTTTTTACGATAGAGAGCGGTATTAACGCTGGCCCAGTCCCGCCCAATGCAAGTTGAGCCGCTGCGGTGTAGGCATCCATCTCCATCAAGGGTTTGATACCAAACTTCTCTAATACAGAAAGTTGATAAGAATTGGCAGGGTTGGTCATGTCGTTAGTGATGACCATTGGAGGAAGCTCCGTTAGCGGTGACTTACTCACTATGTAAAACGGCTCATCAAATAGATGGAAGGTCATCAACCCATGATGCGGTGGCAGTAAGCCAGCACACAACCCCAAGGTCGCCTTACCAGATTGCACTCGCTCTATGATTCTCGGCGTGTGGTTGGTGGTAATGGTGATGTACTTATCTTGCTGGATGAACTGGCCCATCATCTCACCTAAATAACCGGCTATCAGAGACTTAGAGCTGTCTAGGGTGATGAGAGTAGTATCTTCCAACTCTTGCTGTTCATAAATAAGCCCGCGAAGTTCATTGAATGTCGGGCCAATACTCTCTATTAATGCTATCGCATCTGGCGTGAGTTTTATCTGTCGGCCACTCGGTTCAATGAGCTTTTTACCTAGCTTCTTTTCTAAATTCGCAATCCGTTTGCTGACCGCTGATTGGCTGATATAAAGCAAACTGCCTGTGCGGCTCATGGTCTTTGCTTTACTCAATACCAGTAGAGTTTCGATTCCTTCGAGTAGCATTGGGTTATATTCATGAAATTTGGGAATGATTGTTTCAAATTACCTCAAACAACATTCATTCTCTAGTCTTGAAACTAAAGCTTTGAACCAAGTTAGGTATTTTTAGCTATGCTCGCACGTGTAGCGCGAGAGCATAATAATTGTGTTGGGGAGCTCAAATTAAGAAAGGCTCCTTTACGGAGCCTTTCACTTTGTAACGTTAGCTTATTTGATGGCGAAGGTCGGCAATGATAAATGCCAACGAATAGCGCCAAGCCTTATCAATAGTGTTGAGAACACGCCGGCCAGAAATGCAGTTTCTGAATCGTGCCCCATGCTGATCGCCATGGTATGGAAAGTACCACCAATGATACAAGCGGTCGCGTAGACTTCACTTCTTAGAATCATAGGCACTTCACGGGCAAGTACGTCGCGGATAATACCGCCACCGCAGCCGGTGATGACACCCATGATGATCGCCACTAGTGCTGAATCTTGATAGATAAGTGCTTTTTCTACACCAATGCCAACAAACACCGCTAGGCCAATCGCATCACATACCGGCAATATCCACCAAGCCAGACGTTTCGGGCGTCTTACAATAATCATGGTCAGCAAACAGGTGATGATGATGACCCAAAGGTAGGTGGTATCGGTGATCCAAAACACGGGAGTTGCACCCAATGCCATGTCACGAATTGTGCCGCCGCCAATCGCGGTTACACTGCCTAGAACGGCGACGCCAAAGGGATCCATCTTAAGACGGCCAGCGACAAATACGCCTGAGACGGCAAAGATGGCAGTGCCAAATAAATCGATAATATAAAGCAGCATGGAGTCCATGATACTGGTGCTCTTATAGTTAAAATTGTAGGGACAGGTCGGTGGCGAATTGTACGAAAAAACGCAGCAAATAGTTAGTGATTTTGCCTAGCTCTATCAAAGAAATCGCACACTTGTTGGATCGCTTTCAAAGTTCTCGTTGTCGGGCGATTAATCCAGTCAGAATTGAGGGACCAAATCTGATTTTGAGCGACAGCTGGGATCTCATCTTCCCATGTTTGCCACATGGTTCCATTCTCAATCGCGTGCTGAGAAGTGAAGATTACTTGCGGTTTTCTTAATACAACTTGTTCAATACCAACTTGCGGATAGGGAGAGGCGCTGTCTTCAAAAATATTGTGGCCACCACAAAACTCAAACACCTCACTTGGCCAGTGTCCTTGAGCAACAGTGATGATCGGCTTTTCACTGAGCTGGTAGAAGTAGTTTACTGGCTCGGCATCTTTGTATTCTAGTCTCAACGCGTTGAGCTGCTCTCTGTATTGCTGAGCGTTATTTTCGCCAATGCTTGGATCGCTAGCGTATTCGCTCAGTTGTTCAATATTGGTTGCGATACTGTCTAGGCTTTTGGTCTTGGAGTAGTAAATATTAAAACCAAATTGCTCTAGTTTCGCGAGCTCTCTGGGCGGGTTTCCCGCTGGCCACGCAAGAATCAAATCAGGCTGAAGTGCGATGATCTTCTCAACCTTGATACCTTGATAGTTTGCCACTTTTTCAAGCTTATCGGCTTGTGGTGGGTAATCACTTCGTTCACTTACGGCAACAACGTTGTTGCCTAAACCAGCGCTGTACGCGAGTTCAGTGGCATGAGGAGCAAGGCTGACTACGCGTTGAGCCAGCTGTACTTGTTCTTGAGTCCGTGGTGCTTCTTCTGCAAATGATAAAGGCAGCCATAAGCTGGAAGACAAAATAGTAAGGCTTGTAACAAGTGCTGAAGGTTTCACTCTAAATCCCTTGGTGAATAAATAGTAAGGCTAGGCTTTGTAAAAATATCCAGATAGCGATGCGACCAAAGAGTAGTTTCTGAACCTGAGATAGATGCAGAGCTGACGGTGCGATTCTTCCGCCTAATTTTGCGCGAATGGCTTTAGTGTTGTCGTAAATCGCAGGGCCACCTAATGATAACTCCAGCTTGTTGCCAACAGCCGTGATTAACCAGGCTGGGCCGGGTAGTGGCCAAGAGCGACTTTGGACTAGCATCATCTTAAATGTGTGCGTTGCTTTATCACCAAAGACGATCATCAAGGCAAATAAGCGCATTGGTATAAGTTCTAGGATAGCGACGATCTTGATTGCCGTTGAGCCGAAAGGAGAAAACTGCTTGCGACTTGGCGACCAAGCTCGAGCTAACTCGACCACAAGGCGATACATTAACGCAGCGATTCCACCACCAATGGCGTACCAGAACAACACACAAACTACGTTACGAGCGTAACCCATGATTATGGTTTCTGTGGCGGCTTTGCCGAGGCCAAGTGACGAAAGTGATTCGGTTTGACGATTGACAATCGGAGCCAGTAACTGACGAGCGGCCGCTTTATCTTCTCGGCCAAGTACTTTGATCAGTTGGTTAGCCAGCTTTTCATTATTGCGCCAATCAATCGCGAGTAATAACAGTGCCAATTCAAACAGTTGAGATTGCCAAACCAATGGTTGCAGTGCCAAGAGAATAACCAGAGTTGGCAGTACCATTAACCCCCAGGCTAATGTGCCTGAGATTAAGCTTTGGGAATAGTTGTGGTTGTTATTAACCTTGGTTGCTAAAAGTTCAGCAAACTTATGCCATAAGGTAGTGGGGTGTGCGGCATGGGGGATAGGTAAAATTAAATGAAAAAGCAGTGCTCCCCACATCACAAGGAGCACGCCATTTGCAAATACCTGATCAAACAGTGTTTGCATGTCTAGTCGCTTACTTTAGTAGGGCAACCATCTTGATAACCATTTCAGAAGAGCTTTGCGCTGCTAGTGGCAGGAACTCTTCGAAGCTCATTGGTGATTCTTTGTCTGCAACATCAGAGATTGCACGAACAACCACGAATGGTACTTGGAATTGGTGACAAGCTTGAGCGATAGCCGATGCTTCCATCTCTACAGCAACAACAGATGGGAAGTGCTTGCGGATGAATTCTTGGCGTTCTGCTGTGCAAACAAATGCGTCGCCAGTACAGATAAGACCGCGAACGGCATGCTTATCTTCCATTTGTGCTAGAGCTTGTTCAGCAACAGCCATCAGTTTGTCGTCAGCTTTGAACGCTGCAGGCTGACCTGCCATTTGGCCGATTTCGTAACCGAAAGCTGTAACGTCTGCATCGTGGTGACGAACTTCAGTTGAGATAACCACATCGCCAAGGTTCAGTGTTGAATCAAAACCGCCAGCAGAGCCCGTGTTAAGAACGACATCTGGTTGGTATTCGCTTAGTAGGATTGAAGTACCAACAGCCGCTGCTACTTTACCAATGCCAGATTGAAGCAAAACAACGTCAACACCATTTAGCTGACCAGAGAAAAAGGTACAACCGCCTTTATTAACTTCAGTAATGTCTGAAATTGCTGCTTTTAGGATCGCAACTTCTTGCTCCATTGCGCCAATGATGCCGATTTTCATGTGTAGTCTCTTAATAAATAATATTTAAACAGTAGAGCGAAATTGTAGCATGGATAAGAAGTGTCGAGCGACTGCCCAGAGGCACTTCTCATCCGAATAGTAGCGATTTATCTGCGTATTCTTTTATCTATTTGATTAGGCCTTCGCTTTTCAAGCTAGCACGAAGTTGTTCAGCTCGTTTTCGGTTTACGCCAAAATCAGAATGGCCAGTACGAGACTCTGAACGCACGATCAGTTTGCCATCCGTGATTTTAAGTTCTAAGTCATCGACAAAACGCATGATGCGCGAAGTACATTCAACACGCAGATAATCTTCTGTTTTACTCGCGGTTTTTGATCCCGGTAAGGTTAGCGCAACCTGCTCAATCGCATCTAAGCTCGCTGAATCTGACAACTCAAACGCGGCCAATGCATGTTGCTCACGATCATCTTGAGTTGATACGCAGTTTGGTTTGTCTCCACAAGGTGATGAAGTTCTGTCTTTCATGTCCGTGATTCCTTGGCTGCAAGCGGTTAACGTTAAAAGTGATAACGAGAGGAGAGCTGCTTTTTTCATAATGTTTCCTATGGCGTTGTTTTAATTGTAGTTATAGGTATTGGCTTGTTTGCGATTGTTTTACGTATTTTTCGATATGCTTGTGATAAACGTATCTAATTCAAAAAAGGATCCATCATTGGATCCCTTTTTTATAGTAACGGCCTGAGTAATAAAGGAAACCTTAGATTAGTCACACTTCTAGGTAATCCAAGATCCCTTCTGCGGCTTTACGGCCCTCATCGATAGCGGTTACTACCAAGTCAGATCCTCGAACCGCATCGCCACCTGCAAAGATCTTGCTGTTGGTGGTTTGGTATTGAAACTCTTGTTTACCGGGAGCCTTGATACGACCCCACTGATCGAGCTCCACACCGAAAGGTTCTAGCCATTCCATCGTATGAGGTTGGAAACCAAATGCCATAATTACGGCATCAGCCTCAAGAACATGCTCACTGCCTTCGACAGGTTCTGGACGACGACGGCCTGCTTCATCAGGCTCACCCAAAGCGGTTTTCACGAATTTCACACCAACCACATGACCAGCGCTGTTAAGCTCTAAGCCGATAGGTTGTAGGTTGAACTTGAACTTCACCCCCTCTTCACGTGCATTTTTTACCTCACGGCGAGAACCTGGCATGTTGGCTTCATCTCGGCGGTAAGCACACACCACATCTGCCGCATTCTGACGAATAGAGGTTCGAACGCAGTCCATCGCCGTATCACCACCACCGAGCACAACCACTTTTTTGCCTTTCATGTCGATGAATGGTGTTGGGTTATCCAGTTCCATGACCTTGTAGGTATTGGAAACAAGGAATGGCAGTGCATCATAAACGCCCGGTGCGTCTTCGTTATCTAACCCAGCACGCATGTTTTTATAGGTACCGACACCTAAGAAGACAGCATCGTAGTCATCGACTAGTTGTTGTAGTTGAACGTCTTTACCGACTTCGGTATTCATCTTAAATTCGACACCCATACCACTAAAGATACGGCGACGGTTTTCCATGATGCCTTTCTCTAGTTTGAACGATGGGATACCAAACGTGAGCAGGCCACCGATCTCCGGATAGCGGTCAAATACTACGGCCTTCACACCGTTTCGAACTAAGATATCAGCAGCAGCAAGACCTGCGGGGCCTGCACCGATGATTGCGACCTTTTTATCAGTCCATTCGACATGCGACATGTCTGGCTTCCAACCCATCTCAAACGCTTTGTCATTGATGTATTTTTCAATGTTGCCGATGGTTACTGCGCCGAAATCGTCGTTGAGGGTACAAGAGCCTTCACACAAACGGTCTTGAGGACAAACTCGTCCGCAAACCTCAGGCAAGCTGTTGGTTTGGTGGGACAGTTCAGCCGCTTCGATAATGCGCCCTTCATTGGCAAGCTTGAGCCATTGAGGGATGTAGTTGTGGACTGGGCACTTCCATTCACAGTAAGGATTACCACAGTCTAAACAGCGGTCAGCTTGCGCCTTAGCTTGTTGTTTAGTGAAAGGTTCGTAGATCTCTACAAACTCAATCTTACGAATTTTGATTGGTTTCTTCGCTGGATCTACGCGATTCACATCAATAAATTGGTATACATTCTGGCTCATTATTGGCTCCTTCCAATTATTGCGCTTGAACACGAAGTTCAGCAGAGCTGCGGCTTTGATGACCGAGCAAGGTATTAAGGTCCGCCGTCTTCGGCTTCACTAGGTAGAACTTCGGAATCCATTCATCAAAGTTCGCCAGAATAGCTTCAGCGTGTACTGAGCCAGTCTCTTCTAAGTGCTCTGCAATTAAGCCACGCAGATGTTCTTGGTGGATGTATAGATCAGACAGAGAAAGTGCCTCAACCGATTCGTTGTTCACTCGGCCTTGGAAGTCTTCGTTTTTATCCATCACATAAGCAAAACCACCTGTCATACCTGCGCCGAAGTTCACTCCGGTTGCGCCAAGAATCGCTACAATACCGCCTGTCATGTATTCACAAGCGTTGTCGCCTGCGCCTTCAATCACAGCGACGGTACCTGAGTTACGTACGCCAAATCGCTCGCCTGCAGTTCCTGCTGCAAATAGCTTGCCTCCGGTTGCACCATACAAACAGGTGTTGCCTATGATGGTCGCTTCGTTACAAGTAAATGCGGTGCCTTGGTGAGGCTTGATAACCACTTTGCCGCCAGCCATGCCTTTGCCAACATAGTCATTGGCATCGCCTGTTAGGTAAAGCTCAACGCCGCCTGCGTTCCAAACCGCAAAAGACTGACCTGCGGTACCGTCGAGATATAACTTGATTGGTGAACCTGCCATCCCTTGGTTGCCGTATCGCTTAGCAATTTCACCAGAGATACGAGCACCAATCGAGCGGTCTGTGTTGATCACGTTGTAGTAAAGGCTGGTGGATTGACGTTTCTCAATTGCATCGAGTGCATCATCCAGAATCTGCTGGTTGAGCTGAGCTTTATCAAATGGTGCGTTTGGCTCGGTCCAAAACAGTGGGTGACCTTCTGGAGATACCGGAGCTTCGAGTATTGAAGAGAGATCGAGCTTGTTCTGTTTCGCGGTGAGGCCTTGAACGGCTTCAAGTAAGTCAGTACGACCAATCAGGTCCGTGAGTTTTTCTACGCCGAGTTCTGCAAGGTATTGGCGAACTTCATCGGCTAGGCCTGTAAAGTAGTTCACCACCATGTCTGGCAGGCCTTTGAAGTATTCGCGGCGTAGTGTTTCATCTTGAGTCGCAACACCCGTCGCACAGTTGTTTAGGTGACAAATTCGTAAGAACTTACAACCCATTGCGACCATTGGCGCGGTACCAAAACCAAAGCTTTCTGCACCGAGAATCGCACCTTTAATCACATCAAGGCCAGTTTTTAAACCACCATCGACTTGCAGGCGGATCTTATGACGAAGCCCGTTAGCAACCAGTGCTTGTTGAGTTTCTGCTAAGCCAAGCTCCCAAGGGCAACCTGCGTATTTTACCGAGGTTAGAGGGCTTGCCGCGGTACCGCCATCGTAGCCAGAAATGGTGATCAGATCGGCATAGGCTTTCGCTACACCAGTTGCAATCGTGCCTACACCCGGTTCCGATACTAACTTTACTGAAACCAAGGCTTTAGGGTTCACTTGTTTAAGGTCGAAAATCAGCTGCGCTAGATCCTCGATAGAATAAATATCGTGATGTGGAGGAGGGGAGATCAGTGTCACCCCTTGAACTGAATATCTCAGCTTAGCGATTTCTGCGGTAACTTTATGGCCGGGCAGTTGACCACCTTCTCCAGGCTTCGCACCTTGCGCGACCTTGATCTGCAAAACATCCGCATTGGTTAAGTAATGTGGCGTCACACCAAAACGACCGGAAGCTATCTGCTTGATACGAGAGTTACGGTCAGTACCAAAGCGTCGAGGGTCTTCACCACCTTCACCAGAGTTTGAGTAACCACCCAAGCGGTTCATCGCCATTGCTAATGCTTCATGCGCTTCTGGGCTCAAAGCACCGATCGACATTGCCGCAGAGTCGAAGCGTTTAAACAGATCGCTGTTAGGCTCGACTTGCTCTAGTGGTAGAGGCTGATCGGCTTTTTTGAGGCTCATTAAGTCGCGTAACATCGCAGCTGGACGAGCATTTACTTGCTTAGCAAAAGAGAGATAATCCGATGTCTCACCTGTTTTTACTGCAGTTTGCAGAGTGCCAACCACATCAGGGTTATAGGCGTGATATTCGCCGCCGTGTACGTATTTGAGTAAACCACCGTGCTCGATTGGCTTACGCTTAGTCCAGGCTTTACGAGATAAGTTATAGATATCTTGCTGGAAATCGCTAAAGCTTGCGCCTTGGATTCGAGTGGTAACTCCGCGGAAACAGAGCTCAACAACATCGGAATGAAGGCCAATGGCTTCGAAAAGCTGTGAACAGCGATAAGAGGCAATGGTTGAAATTCCCATCTTCGACATGATCTTGTACAGACCTTTGTTGATGCCGTTTTGGTAATTTTGCATTGCGGCACGATAATCTTTATCTAAAGAGCCATCATCCAACATTTTACCTAACGCTTCATAAGCGAGGTATGGGTAAACCGCGGTTGCACCGAAGCCAAGCAGCACAGCAAATTGGTGTGGGTCGCGCGCAGTTGCTGTCTCAACAACGATGTTGGCATCACAACGCAGGTTGGTATCAGCAAGCCTTGTTTGCACCGCACCAACCAACATGGCTGCAGGGATCGGTAGTTTTCCTTTCTCTAAACCTTTGTCCGACAGCACAACTAAAACCGCACCTTCGCTGACTTCTTGTTCGGCGCTATCACATACTGCTTTGATTGCTTGTTCTAGATCTTGGTTATTCGGGTCGTAGTGCATGCTGAGAATGACATGACGATAATGTTTTTGACTCAACTGCAGAAGCTGCTGCATGTCTGAGTAAAGCAGTACTGGTGAATCAAACGTGACACGATAGGCGTGACCGTCTGTTTCACAGAACACGTTCATCTCTTTACCAATACTGGTCGCCAAAGACATCACGTGTTTTTCACGCAATGGATCAATCGGTGGGTTGGTGACTTGTGCAAACTTTTGACGGAAGTAATCAGTGACCAAGCGTTCTTTTGAAGAGAGCACAGCCATTGGCGTGTCGTCGCCCATTGAGCCTACTGCTTCTTGCCCCATATCACCAAGCACACGCAGCACTTGGTCGGACTCTTCGTTGCTCATCGCAAACTGTTTTTGGTAGGTCTTGAGCGTATCATCGTCAAAGCTACGCTTACCCACCTGGTCATCTTGCAGCGCAGAAAATGGCGTTAACTTGTGAACGTTCTTTTCCATCCACTCTTGATATGGGTGGCGGCCTTTGAGGTCATTGTCGATCTCATTAGATTGCCATAGCTTGCCGCGGCGAGTATCTACTACCAACAGTTCGCCCGGGCCAACACGGCCTTTCTCTGCTACTTCATCCGGTGCGTAGTTCCAGATACCGACTTCTGATGCGAGCGTGATTAGATTGTCTTTGGTAATCACATAACGCGCAGGACGCAGGCCGTTTCTATCTAGGTTACACGCAGCGTAACGACCATCTGAAAGTACGATACCAGCAGGACCATCCCACGGTTCCATGTGCTTTGAGTTGAAGTCGTAGAATGCACGCAGATCTGGGTCCATATCTGGGTGGTTTTGCCAAGCGGGCGGCACAAGCATGCGCATCGCTCGGAACACATCCATACCACCGGCAAGGAACAGGTCGAGCATGTTATCTAGGCTTGATGAATCTGAGCCTGTCTCATTCACAAAGGGTGCGGCGGTTTGTAAGTCTGGCAGCAACGGCGAAGAGAATTTATAGGCACGAGCCTTAGCCCACTGACGGTTACCTTCAATGGTATTGATCTCACCATTGTGTGCTAAATAGCGGAATGGTTGAGCCAGTGGCCAACGTGGTTGAGTATTGGTTGAGAAACGCTGGTGGAACAGACATATCGCCGATTCCATACGTAAGTCAGCAAGATCGAGGTAAAATCGCGGAAGATCGGCCGGCATACACAAGCCTTTGTAAACCATGACTTGTGTCGAAAGGCTACAAATATAGAAATCTTTGTCTTCGGTGATCTGCTTTTCAATTCTGCGACGAGCAATATATAGGCGGCGTTCGATGTCACGCTCACGCCAGCCTGCAGGTGCTGAGATAAAGACTTGTTGAATGTTTGGAACAGAATCTTTTGCAATCGGACCTAATACGTCGGTGTTGGTCGGTACTACGCGCCAACCTGCAACCGTTAAGGTCTCTTGAGCGAGCTCTTTATTGACGATGTCTTGCGCGGATTGCGCTTTGATTGGATCTTGGCTGAAGAAAATCATGCCGACAGCGTATTGCTTGCCGAGCTTGAAGTTATTCTCTTCAGCAATAATTCTGAGATAAGAGTCAGGCTTCTGTAGTAATAAGCCACAGCCATCCCCGGTTTTACCATCCGCAGCGATACCACCACGGTGTGTCATGCGATCGAGGGCTGAAATAGCAGTTCTTACCAACTTATGACTAGGTTGGCCTTCCATTTGCGCTATTAAACCAAATCCACAGTTGTCTTTTTCAAGACTAGGATCATATAGAGCCATTGCAATTCTCCCTTTTGCTTCTCTGTCATCCAGACAGTAAATGACTAACTATTCATATACTTGTTGTTTTTTATAAACTGATAGTTTGCTTTAGCCAGTTAAAACGTTATTGGTTGTGTTAACAAAACCGATTGATTTTATTTTCATCAGCTTTACAACGTATAGCTAATTGTGTTTAAGGTCAAGTTCATGGTTAATTATCATGCATAAACGCGATTAGCCACTTAATAATCTAAAATAGTCGATGGATATCAATGAGATATATAAGGTAAATGTTAACGGGATTTAACATATACAACAGGATGATTTTGAAAACGCCAAAGGCCAGATAGAAAAAAGGCTAGCATCGAGTGCTAGCCAAATATAAAAGTTAGGAAGGGTATTGCTTTTCCTCTAGGCTAACGTAATTGACGTTAGCCCGAGAAATATTATGCGGAAAGCATGAGTGAATCAGCTTTCGCTTCTAAGTTTGAGTTACCCATTAAGAAGTCATCAATCGCAATTGCACATTCACGACCTTCATTAATACAACGTACAACTAGAGATTGACCAGTACGCATATCACCAGCAGCGAAAACGCCTTTCTGGTTCGTTGCAAAACCTTCAGAAGCGACGTTACCGCGCTCGTCCAGTTTAATGTCTAGTTGAGCAAGCACGCCGGTTGGCTCAGGGTGTAAGAAGCCCATTGCTAGGAATGCCATGTCACAAGGAATAACACGTTCAGAGTTCGTGACTTCATCAAAGCCTGGACGCTCACCTGGTTTCGCATCTTGCCAAACGATGTCAGCAATACGTAGACCCGTCACTTGACCTTGCTCGTTACCGATGAACTCTTTGGTTAAGATGTTCCAGTGACGTTCACAACCTTCTTCGTGAGAAGTGGTGGTTTTCATGATCATTGGGTATTGAGGCCAAGGCATGTTTGCAGGGCGCTTCTCTGGTGGGATCGGCATGATCTCAACCTGAGTAATGCTCGCTGCCTTATGACGGTTTGATGTGCCCACACAGTCAGAACCAGTATCACCACCACCGATAACCACAACGTGCTTATCTTTAGCGTGAATCTCTTCTGTTTTAAGATCTAGGTTGTTAGCACGGCGGTTGTTTTGACCAAGGAATTCCATGGCAAAGTGAACGCCTTTCAACTCACGACCAGGGATTGGCAAGTCACGTGGAACCGTAGAACCACCCGTTAGCAATACCACATCAAACTCTTGGCGTAGCTGCTGAGCGTTAACATCAACACCGATGTGTTGGTTAACTTTAAACTCAACGCCCGCTTCAGCCATTAGGTTGATCTTACGATCAATCACGTCCATACCCAGTTTGAAGTCTGGGATACCGAAGCGAAGTAGACCACCGACTTTCTCGTCACGTTCAAATACCGTTACCGAGTGACCAGCGCTGTTTAGCTGCTCCGCTGCGGCTAAGCCAGCAGGACCTGAACCGATAACTGCGACAGTTTTACCTGTGCGAGAGCGTGGTGTTTTAGGTTTTGCGTACCCTTCACGGTACGCAGTTTCAACAATCGTTTTCTCGATATTACAGATAGTGATTGGGTCTTGGTTGATACCAAGAACACAGGCACTTTCACAAGGAGCAGGACAAACACGACCGGTAAACTCAGGGAAGTTGTTGGTAGAGCTTAGGATATTCCAAGCCTCTTCCCAGCTGTCACGGTAAACCGCATCATTGAATTCTGGGATGATGTTACCAATCGGACAGCCGTTGTGACAGAAAGGTACGCCACAGTCCATACAACGAGAGGCTTGAGTATTGATCTTTTCACCAAACTCTTCGTTAAGTACGAACTCTTTGTTGTCTTCAATTCGAACTGACGGGTCGAGCTTCTTTGGAAGCTCACGACCGTGTTCTAAAAATCCAGTAGGCTTACCCATTATACTGCCTCCACTTCTTCCGTTTGTGCCTGTTGTGCTTCAGCTTTACGCTTTTCAAGAACCGCTTTGTAGTCGCGTGGCATTACTTTAACTAGCGATGCAACACTTGCTTCAAAGTTGTCTAGGAAAGACTGAGCAACTTCACTTCCTGTGAATTCAACATGCTTCGTTAGCATATCTAGTAGAAGATCTTTATCTTCTTGTTCAATTGGATCTAGGTCTACAAGTTCAGAGTTCAGCTTGGTTTCGAAGTCACCCGCTTTATCCCATACATAAGCCACACCGCCACTCATGCCCGCAGCAAAGTTACGACCTGTTGAACCAAGGATAATCGCAACACCGCCAGTCATGTATTCACAACCGTGGTCACCAACGCCTTCAACAACAACCTTAGCACCAGAGTTACGAACACAGAAACGTTCGCCAGCCATACCGCGAATGAAAGACTCACCTGAAGTCGCACCGTAGAAACATACGTTACCTACCACGATGTTGTCTTCAGCAACGATAGTCGATTTCGCATCTGGGTACAGTACCAAAGTACCGCCAGACAGACCTTTACCCCAGTAATCGTTCGCGTCGCCTTCTACTTCGAACTTAACGCCTTTCGCAAGGAACGCACCGAAAGATTGGCCAGCACTACCGTGGAACTTAACGTTCATTGGTTGTGGTAAACCTTGGTCTTTGTAAACCTTCGAGATTTCGTTCGACAGCATGGTACCTGCAGAGCGGTCCGTGTTGATGATAGGGAAGCTTGCATTCACGGCTTCGCCTTTCTCAAGCGCTGGAATCGCAGCTTGAATCAACTTGCGGTCTAGAACGTCTTCTAGGTTGTGGTTTTGTTGTGTCTGGTTGTAGATACCATCTTCTTCACGCGCCTGCTCGATGTGCAGTACCGGTGTTAGATCTAGGTTCTTGTACTTCCAGTGACCGATGTCATCACGAACTTTAAGTTTGTGCGATTGACCAACCATCTCATCGATAGAGCGGAAGCCAAGTTCAGCCATTACTTCACGCAGGCCTTCAGCCATGTATTGGAAGAAAGTGACTACGTCTTCTACGCGGCCGTCGAAACGCTCACGCAGAGTCTTGTTCTGTGTTGCGATACCAACAGGACATGTATTCTTGTGACACTTACGCATCATGATACAGCCTTCAACCACTAGAGCTGCTGTTGCTACGCCCCATTCTTCAGCGCCAAGTAACGTTGCTACTGCAAGGTCACGTGGTGTTTTCATCTGACCATCAGACTGAACAACGATACGGTTACGTAGGCCGTTTTTCAGTAGTGTTTGGTGCGTTTCCGCTAGACCCAGCTCCCAAGGCAGACCTGTGTGACGGATAGAAGACATCGGAGATGCACCCGTACCACCATCAAAACCTGCGATAAGTACCACGTCAGCTTTCGCTTTCGCTACACCAGATGCAATCGTACCTACGCCAGCTTCTGATACTAGCTTCACGTTGACACGGCCATTACGGTTCGCGTTTTTCAGATCGTAGATCAGCTGAGCCAAATCTTCGATTGAGTAGATATCGTGGTGTGGCGGTGGCGAGATAAGACCTACGCCCGGAGTCGAGTGACGCGTTGCGCCGATCCAGTCATCAACCTTATCACCAGGTAGTTGACCACCTTCGCCCGGTTTCGCACCTTGAGCCATCTTGATTTGTAGCTCATCAGCGTTAGATAGGTAGTAAGACGTTACACCAAAGCGACCAGAAGCCACCTGTTTGATTGCTGAACGTTCCCAGTCGCCGTTTTCTTTACGTTCGAAACGTGCTGGATCTTCACCACCTTCACCTGAGTTTGATTTCGCGCCAATGCGGTTCATCGCAACAGCCAGTGTTGAGTGAGCCTCATGCGAGATTGAACCAAAGCTCATTGCGCCGGTTGCGAAACGCTTAAGAATGTTCTCGATTGGTTCTACTTCTGCTAGAGGAATAGAGCCTGCAGGGTTCTTGATGAAGTCCAGTTGGCTACGTAGCGTTGCTGCGTTGTCGCCTTGGTCATCAACTGCTTTTGCGTACTTCTTGAACTGACCGTAATCTTTGTTACGCGTCGATTCTTGAAGTAGAGAAATCGTTTCTGGGTTGAATAAGTGTTTCTCACCACGTTGTTTCCACTGGTAAACACCACCAACATCAAGGATCTGAGCTGGAATTTCACGAGCTGGGTAACCAACACGGTGACGAACCAATACTTCTCGCGCGATATCGTCGATCGTTAGACCTTGGATACGAGAAACAGTACCGGTGAAGTATTTTTCAACCACTGATTTGCTAACACCAAGTGCTTCAAAGATTTGTGCACCGTGGTAAGACTGCAGCGTAGAGATCCCCATCTTAGAGAAGATCTTAAGTAGACCGCCGTTAACACCTTTACGGTAGTTATCGAATAACTCACGTGGGTGTACGTTTGGATCTAGCTTCTTAGTGCGTTGCAGTTCAACAATCGTTTCAATAACTAGGTATGGGTTAACTGCGTTTGCACCATAACCGATAAGCGTTGCAAAGTGGTGTGTCTCACGAGCGTCGCCCGTTTCAACAACGATGTCACACTTAGCACGTAGACCTTTACGGATTAGGTGGTGGTGAACCGCGCCAACCGCCAGCATTGCTGGAATAGCGGCATGGTTAGAGTTAACCGCACGGTCTGTCAGTAGGATGATAGAGTAGCCATCAATCACTGCGTCTTCTGCGTATTGGCAGATACGCTTAAGTGCGCGCTCTAAC
The DNA here is from genome assembly GCF_041471785.1 of Vibrio sp. 10N.261.51.C6. NCBI lineage: Bacteria > Pseudomonadati > Pseudomonadota > Gammaproteobacteria > Vibrionales > Vibrionaceae > Vibrio > Vibrio sp. 10N.261.51.C6. The sequence continues at coordinate 16,395 of NZ_JBFRPB010000059.1, forward strand.
TTACCTTGGTCGCCATTTGCTTGGAATACGATATCCAGCGTCTTCGCCTGAAGGTGCTCGTTATCGATTGCACGCAGTTTTTCTAACTCAGAGTTAGACAGTACTGGAGACTCAAGTTCTACTTTTTGACAGTGCTCAGGTGTTTCAGCAAGTAAGTTCTGGTCTTTACCTAGGTAAGTGTTCAGAGACATAACCATGCGCTCACGAATCGGGTCGATCGGCGGGTTAGTTACTTGTGCAAACAACTGTTTGAAGTAGTTTGAAAGGTGCTGCGATTGGTGAGAAAGAATCGCTAGCGGCCAGTCAGCACCCATTGCAGAAAGTGGCTCGTAGCCTGTTTTCGCAAGAGGTAGAATGATTTCGTTTACTTCTTCAGAACTCACGCCAAACGATTGTTGTTTGTGTAGTAGTTTCTCTGGAGAAGGTTGGCTAAATTCGTTGCTCGCATCCGGTAGCTTTTTCAGGCTCAGAAGGTTCTCTTCAACCCACTTTTCGTAAGGTTGTGCTTTAGCAATGCTGTCTTTCACTTCTTGATCAGAAATGATGCGGCCTTGCTCAAGGTCAGCAACGAAGATACGACCTGGTTGTAGACGACCACGGTACTCAACGTTTTCAGGTGCAATCTCAACAACACCAGACTCAGACGCCATTACTAGGAAGTCGTCTTTAGTTACTGTGTAGCGAGAAGGACGCAGACCGTTACGGTCAAGTGTTGCACCTACTTGAACACCATCGGTGAAACATACTGATGCTGGGCCATCCCATGGTTCCATTACGTTCGCGTGGTACTGGTAGAACGCACGACGAGTTGGATCCATGTTTTTGTTTTCTTGCCATGCTTCCGGGATCATCATCATCAACGCGTGTGGCAGAGTACGACCTGAAAGAACAAGTAGCTCAAGCGCCATATCGAAGTTTGATGAATCCGAACTACCTTCCTGACAGATAGGAAGCAGCATGTCGATTTCAGCTTGTGTAAACAGATCCGATTCTAGGATTGCTTCACGTGCTTTCATCCAGTTCAGGTTGCCGCGAACCGTATTGATTTCGCCATTGTGCGCGATGTAACGGAAAGGCTGAGCTAGACGCCAACGTGGGAATGTATTGGTAGAGAAGCGAGAGTGTACTAGTGCTAGAGCTGTCACCATGGTTGGGTTTTGCAGATCTAGGAAGTACTGAGGAACTTGTTCAGTTGTTAGCTGACCTTTGTACACCAATGTCTTGTAAGACATAGAGTTGATGTAGAAGTCATCACCGATATTTGAAACGCTTTCTAGGCATACACGAACCGTGTAGTTACGTAGAACATACAGTTTACGCTCAAGCTCTTCTGGTGTGATACCAGGGCCGCCAGAAATAAATACGTGTTCAAATTGAGGTTCAGTGCTTAGTGGGTCAGCACCAATCATTGAATTGTCCGTTGGAAGTTCACGGTAACCGATAACTTCTAACTCAAGGCGTTGTGCATTGCGTTCTAGAATGTCACGACACTGTGCACGTTTGTGTTCATCTTTAGGGAAAAGTACAACACCAACACCATATTTTTCAAAAGATGGCAGCTTAATTCCAAGCTTTACGGCTTCTTCTAGTAAGAATTCGTGCGGCTTCTGTAGCAGGATACCTGCACCATCACCAGAACACGGATCGCAGCCTTGGCCGCCACGGTGTTCCATACGTGCAAGCATATCGAGTGCTTGAGTTACTACATCATGAGATTTGCGATTCTTTAGATGCGCAACAAAACCGATACCACAAGCGTCATGCTCCAATTCAGGAGTATACAGACCCTGTGAGTTCTGCTCTTGATCTACCATAGATACATCCTTCCAGTTAAATCTAGGCGCAACTTATTTGTATAAAGTCAGCCTTGTCCTTTTATATTTATGGGTCTAAACCTGCCTATGCTGGCGGTTTGAATCCTTTCCGTATCTCGCAGGAAAAGTATTGCGAGAAAAACAATCCTTAGTGATACCTGTTTATTTTTAACCACAAACTAGTGGTTTATATAGGTGGGAGTTAGATATCACCGACTTATTAGCAAGTTTTCGTTGTAAGTAAATACTCAAAAATAGCCAATATGTGTAAGTATCCTACAATTTTGTCTAGGCGAATTGCAATGAAAGTTGACCCATGTAGACCATTTTTTTCGTTTTATTTTGAATTTAATGCCTAACAAATGTGCAACATTAGGCAAATAGAGCCGATTTTTTGCATGTTTATTGATATTTGTTAGGTTGCTCGCAAAAAGCCTTGAGTAAACTAATTGGTCGAATTTTGCAGGGATGTAATTTTTTTTCAAAAAAGACTGATATTCATTCTTATTTACTTGAGTGCTTTGAAAATATGCAATTACACGAGTTGGTCAATACTATCGGCCAAGACCTTCAACGCCGTTATGGCGAGAAGGTTCACAAGCTGACGCTTCATGGTGGTTTCAGCTGCCCAAACCGAGACGGGACAATTGGCCGTGGAGGTTGCACGTTTTGTAACGTGGCTTCCTTTGCCGATGAACAAACTCAGGTTCAGAGTATTGCAGAACAACTAAAAGATCGTGCGGGTGAAATTGCTCGTGCTAAGAAGTATCTGGCTTACTTTCAGGCGTACACCAGCACTTATGCTGAGGTGCAAGTGCTCAAGAATATGTATGAAGAGGCGCTAAAAGCACCCGGTGCAGAGATCGTCGGCCTTTGTGTTGGTACGCGACCAGACTGTGTGCCTGATGCGGTGTTGGATCTGTTAGCGGGCTACGTTAAACAAGGCTATGAGATTTGGCTCGAGCTTGGCCTGCAAACCGCCAATGATAAAACCCTCAAGCGAATTAACCGCGGCCACGATTTTGCAGTGTATGAAACGATCACCCAACGCGCACGCGCTTTAGGTATCAAGGTGTGTACTCATCTGATTGTTGGCCTACCAAAAGAAACCAAAGCGGATAACCTTGAAACCTTAGACAAGGTATTAGCCGTTGGCACCGATGGTATTAAGCTGCACGGCCTTCATATAGTAGAGGGCAGTACCATGGCTAAGGCGTGGAAGGCCGGAAAGCTAGAAGCCCCAAGCCTTGAAGAGTACATCGATATCGCGAGTGAGATCATTCAACGCACGCCTGCGGACGTGGTTTATCACCGTGTTTCTTCAGCGGCGAGACGCCCAACCTTACTTTCTCCTTTATGGTGTGAGAACCGCTGGTTAGCGATGACTGAAATAGGTCGTTCGTTGGATAAAACCGGTGCTCAAGGCATCAAAACGGGCTCTGCATTCGAGTACACGTTGCCTGTTTTAAACGCGGCCAATTAATAGAAATGGGTGACTGTAGGTAACAGCAGATAAAACCAATAAATAGTGGTAACATTTCCCTAGCAGATTTTATGGTATAGATTGAGAGTAAATGGAACTGGTAATGACTTGGTTGTGGGACAGGGCGTATGGCTACGGTATTTATATCGTTGTTGTATTGCTGATTGCTCTCATCTGCTGGCATCTCTATTCTCGTTATCAGTCGCATATCGAAACGCTTCTACTTGCTACCCCGTCGCCACTCTACTTTGTTGATGTTCGAAGTGGCGAAATACTCTATGCCAATCGCCAAGCCATGCAGTTGCTTGGTATCCGCCAAATCGGTGTTAATTTTCGCTTTCCTACTGTGGAAAGCGAGAACAGCTTTCGTCACTACTTAACCAACCACATCAACTCTCGAGCCTTCGAGCAGGTCTCCCTGTGGGCGCTTTCTGAATTTGAGTCGTTCAAGATCAACTTGATCGGTCGTAAGATCCATTTTAGAAATAAGCAGGCTTGGATGATTCACGCCTCACCTTATAAAAACACTAACGAAGAACTGTCCCAAGAAGTTCGAGAACTGAATGTCGCTCGTACCGCTTTGGATTCTTTGTCTGAGCTGATCTACGTGAAAGATCAGAAAGGTCAGTTAGTGACGAGTAATCGCTCGTTTAAAAAGTTTTGGCATGGTCGTGCTGAAGAGGGCACCCTGAGTGTTTCTGGTGGAGTATTAAAAGGTCGTGTAAGTGAACGCTCTTGGACTACAGATCAAGATGGAAAAAGCTGCTTGCTTGAAACCTACCAAAGTGTGCTGCTTTCCCAAGATGGAGAAACCATCGGCACGCTCTCTATTAGTCATGATGTGACCGATTGGCATGACATGCAGCAGAAACTGCGTGGCGAGATGGAGAAGCGAAAAGATACCGAAGTGGCACTTGCGCAGCGTGACACCATCTTGCAAAACCTCCTGGAGGCCAGCCCAGACTCGATTGGTATCTTTAATGAAAACATGGTTTATCAAGCGTGTAATAAACCATTTGTGGCTGCGCTGGGTATCTCTGAAGTCAGTGACTTGATCGGTAAACGTTTACAAGATGTGGTGCCACATAGCATCTATACGCGAATATCAGAAACCGATCATCAAGTGCTTCATCAAAGTAAATCACTGCGTTATATCGACAAAGTGGTCTCAAGTGATGGAACATTTACTTGGTATGATGTAGTCAAATCACCGTTTAGAGATCCAGCATCGAGCACTAATGGTGTGTTGATCATGGCGCGTGATATTACAGAGCGTTATCTAGCAGAACAAAAGCTTGAAGAAGCCAACCTTGAACTTGAACGCCTCAGCTTTATGGATAGCCTGACTAAAGTGTCTAACCGACGTCGTTTCGATGAACAGCTCTCTACACTGTGGCATTATCATGTGCGTGAGAAGCTGCCACTGACGATCATGCTATGTGATATCGACTTCTTTAAAGGCTACAACGACTTTTACGGACACCAACAAGGCGATGATGCTTTGATTCAGGTTTCTCAGGCATTTAAGCAGGTGTTGAATCGTTCATCTGATTGTGTGGCTCGTTATGGTGGTGAAGAGTTCGGCTTTATTCTGCCAAATACAACGACCGAAGGTGCTCAGCTGGTGGCGCAGCGTATTCATGATGAAGTCCTAAAATTGGAACTTGCGCATGAGAAGTCGACAGTCTCTGAATTCATCACGGTGAGTATTGGTATTATCTCTTACATTCCTACACCTGATGATGAAATGGAATCGGCTGTTGCCTTGGCTGATAGTGCGTTGTATCAAGCGAAATCAGACGGTCGCAACCGTTCAATGGTGCATCCATACTCAATTCGCTAACGCTATAAAATTGGCAATTTGATTATCCCCGGCTATTTTTGCTTAGTTAGTATTTGTATTGGTTAATTAACCTTCGAAATTACCGCTGAACACTTGCTGCGTGTGATGTAGCTAGCTTACCTCCCATCTTCAAACAGGGTAGAATGTTGCTAGTCTTATCGCATGGAGCGCTAAATGAAACCCATGAAAAATCTTGCCCAGTATTACGTGGATCTACTCGTAAAACTGGGGATTGTCCGCTTTTCTATCTTACTCGCCCTAGCGCTTGTTGCCCTCGCTGTTGTTGTGCAAGTCGGTATCACCCTTGCACTCAAAGGCAATGTTGATGACATCGACATTGTCCGTTCAGTTTTCTTCGGTTTAGTGATCACGCCTTGGGCGGTTTATTTTCTGTCAGTGGTCGTGGACCAGTTGGAAGAATCACGTCAAAGGTTAGCGAAATTGGTCTCTAAACTTGGCGACATGCGTGAGCGAGACCAAGAACTCAACAATAAAATGCAGCTCAATATCGAGAAGCTTAATCAAGAAATTGAAGAGCGTGAAAAAGCGGAAGAAGCGCGCGCAGAAGCAATGCAAGATCTCGAAAACGAGGTGTTCCAGCGCGAGCGTACTCAGCTTGAACTCGCAGAACGTACTGCACTGTTACGCTCGTTTATCGATGCCTCGCCTGACCTTATTTACTACCGTAATGAAGATGGTGTGTTCTCTGGTTGTAACCGTGCGGTTGAAGAGCTCACTGGTAAAACAGAAAAAGAGCTAGTTGGTTTAACTCCTTGGGATGTTTACAGTAAAGAGGTCGCTCAGCAAGTTGTTGAAACCGATAAGAAAGTATTTGCTGACAACCAAGCACTGACTTATGACCAATGGCTTGAATACCCAGATGGCCGCAAGAGTTACTTCGAACTGCGTAAAGTGCCTTTCTACAGCAAAGATGGTCGTCACTTGGGCTTGGTTGGTTTTGGCCGCGATATTACTGAACGTAAAGAGCATCAAGAGTCGTTAGAAAAAGCCAGCCGCGATAAGACCACCTTTATCTCAACTATTAGCCACGAGTTAAGAACGCCGCTCAACGGCATCATTGGCTTGAGCCGCATGCTGCTTGATAGCCAACTGACCACCGAACAGCGCAAGCAGATGCAAACCATCAAGGTGAGCGCGGTGACACTGGGTAATATCTTCAACGATATTATTGATATGGATAAGTTCGACCGCCGTAAGCTTGAACTCTTCCCTACGCCTATTAACTTTGAAGATTTCGTTGTCGAGATCGAAAGTATCTCTGCGTTGATGGCTGAGCAGAAAGGGTTAAGGTTCGATCTAGAAAGATTGTCTGATCTTCCAGCTGCTGTTGAGGTGGATGGTACTCGTCTTAGACAGGTACTGTGGAACCTTGTTAGTAACGCGATGAAGTTCACCAAAGATGGTGGAGTGGTGATGACAGTCAGCGCCGACATTGATGGTGACTTTGCCAACATTACGATGGAAGTGGAAGATACTGGTATTGGTATCCCTGAAAGTGAAATCGAGAAGATCTTCGCGATGTACTATCAGGTGAAATCGGGCACGGACAACTTGCACGCTGTCGGCACGGGTATTGGTCTCGCTGTCTCTCAACAGCTAATTAATATGATGGATGGCCACATTGAAGTCATCAGTGAAGAGGGCTTTGGCAGTACCTTTACGGTTTCGATTCGAGTTCCAGTGAATCACGATACTCAGGCTCTGATCAAAACGCCAAGAAAACAGTCGAATCTTAAGATCTTTATGGTCGAAGACATTGAACTCAATATCACAGTGGCTCGCTCTCTACTTGAAAGCCTTGGCCATGAAGTGACAGTCGTGATGACGGGTAAAGAGGCGCAAATTGCTTTCAATCCTGAAGACTATGATTTGGTGTTGTTGGATATCCAACTGCCAGATATGACGGGTTTCGATATTGCTCAATACTACCGCGAGAAATACAGCCAGCTACCGCCTTTGGTGGCGTTAACTGCGAACGTATTAAACAACAAGCAAGAGTACTTCCAGAAAGGCATGGACGAAGCGATCAGTAAACCTTTGTCGGTTCGAGCTATCCAAGATGTCATCAGTGAACTTATCGAAGATGCACCAGAGGTAATTGAGAAGGTAGCGGGCACCGATAAGGTTGAGAGCATTGATAAAATCGACGCGAGTAAGCCTTTTCTTTCAGAAATTGATACCACTTTACTTGATATTGATATGCTAGAGTCTTATGTTGATATTGTTGGATCGAAACCGGTTTTGGATAGCATCGCGATGTTCGAAGATATGATGCCGGAGTATCTGGAAATATTGAACTCCAACATGGTCGCGAAAGATAAAGCCAGTATCGTTTCTGAGGCACATAAGATTAAAGGTGCTGCAGGTTCTATTGGTCTGAAACGCATCCAACAAGTTGCCCAGAAAGCTCAATCTCCAGATTTGCCTGCGTGGTGGGAGAACATTTCAGATTGGGTTGATGAGATAAATAACGAATACCAGAATGACATTGAAGTTTTAAAGAGTTGGTTAAATCAAAGGTAGAAGAATAATGAAAAAATTAGCATTCGCCGCATGTGTAGTGGCATTAGCGGGTTGTTCTACGCCACAAGTAGAATGGCAGCAAGATAATCAAGTCGAAGTATCTGCAGCAACAGTTACCATGAAAAGCAACCTTTGGCACAACAAGATGCCAACGATTGGCGAGACTCAAGATAAGACCCTGCATGGTTCTATCTACCTAGAGTCAGACTCACAACTGCCAGCAACGCTTGCGGTTGAGAGTGTTACGGTTAAACAGGGTGCAGACACCTTGTTGGTAACGGCTGACGATCTTGATTTAAGAACACACAGTGAAACTCAATGGGAAGTCGCGTTTGTATGGCAGTTAGAAATCGACAGTGATAAGCCTGTTGATGTGGCGGTGGAACTTAAAGATGGCGAAACCGTGAAGTGGCTAGTAGAGAAAGACGTTAAGGTGGATACGGTTTACTAAAACCTTATCCAATTAAGAACAATAAAAAAGGGAGAATGCGTTGGCATTCTCCCTTTTTAATAACTATTGATGACGCTTCTAATGTTCAAAGTACTTACTGGTGAGTAGTGCTAAATGGTCAGAAGCGCGAATCGAATTAGTCTTCTAGGTCACCACAAAAGCGGTAGCCTTCACCGTGAATCGTTGCAATGATTTCTGGCGTACCAGAAACAGATTCAAAGTGCTTACGAATACGACGGATTGTTACGTCTACAGTACGATCGTGTGGCTTAAGCTCACGGCCTGTCATCTTCTTAAGAAGGTCTGCACGTGTTTGGATCTTACCTGGGTTCTCACAGAAGTGAAGTAGAGCACGGAACTCTGAACGAGGTAGCTTGTAGCCTTCGCCATCTGGGCTAACCAGAGAACGACTGTTGATATCTAGTACCCAACCGTTGAACTCATACTTCTCAACGCTACGCTTCTCTTCTTGAACAGAGCTTGTGCTCATTGAACGGTTCAGAAGGTTGCGTGCACGGATAGTCAGTTCACGAGGGTTGAAAGGCTTAGTGATGTAGTCATCAGCGCCGATCTCTAGGCCAAGGATCTTATCAACTTCATTATCACGACCAGTTAAGAACATAAGCGCTACGTTTGCTTGCTCACGTAGTTCACGCGCAAGTAGTAGGCCATTCTTACCTGGAAGGTTGATGTCCATAATTACAAGGTTAACTTGGTTGTCAGATAGCACTTGGTGCATCTCTTCACCGTCGCTAGCCTCAAAAACAGCATATCCCTCTGCTTCAAAAATACTCTTTAGAGTGTTACGAGTTACTTGCTCATCTTCAACGATAAGAATCTGCGGGGTTTGCATTTGGCGGTACCTAAATTTGTGACGAAACTGTGCTAATAGAATAAATTCTAGGCAAAAACATAACATACAGGTAATGTATTTTTGATGATAACTTAAAGTTTTCAAAAAAACACTTACTTCCAGCTATCTGCCTTCCTTGAAGTATTGCCCAATAACGTAGATCCAGTACGCCTTTCAATCATTCTTTTAGTGATTGGAGTGGATTCTATAATGTTAACAGCATGCTAACAACGCGAGAATGTTAATTCCATTCACTTTGTTGATTTACATCAATTGCCGTATCGCAACAAACTTTAATAGTATGGCTACAACTTAACCAATGTTATGGTGACTATTTAGCACCAAAACAAGAATGATTATTCGAGATGCTTCGCACATCTTGCCTGCTAAAGACCGGATTATGAACCAAGGAAGCTGAAAGCTGTCTTAAGAGTCTAGTAGATAAATATGCTCAATCAACTTTTATTGAGTAATAAATTGAGCATAGAACAATGAAAACAAAGGATTAATTTTAATAACATATAAAAGCATAGAGGCTAGCCTGACATAACCGGTAACGCCTTACTCACGGAGGATATATGCACGATATAACACCCGACTTGTGTGATGAGTTTGAAAGCGAAGTCACCCTACTGAACATGCCATTGCAGAACTTCGGCCAACGTGGTGCGTTCTTTGGAAAAATTGTAACAGTTCGTTGTTATCACGATAATTCCAAGGTTCGCGAGGTTTTAGAGACCGACGGCTGTGGCAAAGTGCTTGTCGTTGACGGAAATGGCTCATGCCAGAAGGCGCTGCTTGGCGATCAACTCGCTATTCTCGCGATAGAAAACGGTTGGGAAGGCGTGATTGTAAACGGTGCGGTGCGTGATGTAGGCATGATGTCGCAAATGGACCTTGGCGTTCAGGCGTTAGGTGCATCGCCATTCAAAACAGAGAAACGCGGTGTCGGCCAAGTGAATGTGACACTCTCTATACATAATCAACTGATTCAGCCTGGTGACTATATTTATGCCGATTGGAATGGCGTGTTAATTTCATCTGAGCTGTTAATTGAATCGTAACTGACTCAAATTGAATGCCGTTGATAGATTAGAACGGGGAATGGTTTGTGATGTACTAAACGGGGAATGGTTTGTGATGTACTAAAAGTTTGGATCTCAATCCGCACTAATCTGTTAATAAAGAACAAGCTAAAGAGACTAAAAGCGAAACCCTAGTCCCACTTCAACACCTTGCTGCCACTCTTCATAATCAAGGGTGGCATGCAAATCTAGGTTATCTGTTAGTTGCACTCGGCTGGAAACCTCTGCGGCTACCGATTTCTCATTGTCTTCGGTCTCGTCTTTATAGGTGTGTAGAGAACTGTTAAAAGAGACTCTTTCTGAGAACTGATAACTGACACCACTCAAGAATCCACTTTCCTGTTTCAGTGCCGCACTATTGATACGTGTACCGACGTAAAGATCTACATCTGAAAACAAGCTATAAGAGTAGCCACTGTCTATCTTCCAAGTATCGAAGCTTTCACTCGACGCGTTTTGTGTGGAGATAAAGAATTTATGAGAAGAACTATCGATCTGGCTGGGTAGTAGAGGCAAGCTATTCGCTGAACAAACAACAGGCATAGCAAAAGCCAAAAGAATAAGTAATCTCTTCATTTCCCACTCCTGATGTCATTATTATTGTTCTTCGAACGTTATCGTTCAATTAAAGCACAGAACTTGTACGTTCGCTGCACAATCGATATAGCATTTTGTTATGACTATATATGCGATTGATCACTCTTGCCTGTTCAATGAGTAAATCCAGTATCTTAAGTGAAGGTTTATACAGGGTGTTTTATCCCTTAAATGACGGTTTGCTCTGAAAAACGGTGCGAATGTAAAAAAAACGCAACTTTTCATTGACGTCCAGTGGTAAAAATTGATACACGTAGAGTAAAGCACAAGCAGAGAATTTGATATGCAGCACGTAAGCCACCTAGTAATGACCACAACCATTATTATTACCGACATTAACATTGTTGGGGCAGGCTGCTAAGTAACGGATTTTAAAAAAAAGGCCTGTATCCAACAAGATACAGGCCTTTTTTTGTACCATTTTTATGACTTATGGAGAAAGGGATGCGCGTTTTAAAGTTTGGAGGTTCATCATTAGCTGATGCAGATCGTTTTTTACGAGCGGCTGATATCATCGCTAATAATGCCCAGCAAGAAGAGCTAGCCGTTGTACTATCGGCTCCAGGAAAAACAACCAATAAGTTGGTCGCTGTTATTGAAGCTGCACTGAAAAATGGTGAAGCTGACGCACAGATTACAGAGATCGAATCTTCATTTAACACACTGTTTGCAGAGATCAAAGCGGTCGTGCCTTCTATCGATGGTGCCGCGTTTCAAGAGCAGGTGGATACCTCTCTTGCTCAGCTAAAGCAGTTCGTGAATGGCATCAACCTACTTGGTATGTGCCCGAACCACGTTAATGCTCGCATCATCAGTAAAGGTGAGCGAATCTCTATCCAGTTAATGAAAGCGGTACTGGAAGCGAAAGGCCAACCAGCAAGCCTGATTGACCCTGTCCAATACCTATACGCTAAAGGCGATCACCTTGAAGCTATGGTCGATGTGGATGTCTCTACTCAGAACTTCCAACAATCTCCACTTCCTAAAGGTCACGTTAACATCATGCCTGGCTTTACTGCGGGTAATGAAAAAGGTGAGCTAGTCACACTAGGTCGTAATGGCTCTGATTACTCAGCGGCGGTTCTAGCGGCATGTCTACGCGCTGATTGTTGTGAGATCTGGACAGATGTCGATGGTGTTTACAACTGTGACCCGCGTTTAGTGGATGATGCTCGTCTTCTTAAATCGCTAAGCTATCAAGAAGCGATGGAGCTTTCTTACTTCGGCGCTTCGGTTCTACATCCGAAGACTATCGCTCCTATCGCGCAATTCCATATTCCTTGCCTAATCAAAAACAGCTTCAACCCACAGGGTGCAGGTACTTTGATCGGCCAAGACACTGGCGAAGATAACCTAGCAATCAAAGGCATCACTACGCTAAGTGACCTAACGATGGTTAACGTATCAGGCCCAGGTATGAAGGGCATGGTTGGTATGGCGAGTCGTGTATTCGGCGCGATGTCTTCTGCCGGCGTTTCTATCGTCCTTATTACTCAATCTTCTTCTGAGTACAGCATCAGCTTCTGTATTGAATCGGCTGATAAGGTGAAAGCGAAACAAGTGTTGTCAGACGCGTTTGAACTTGAACTTAAAGATGGCCTGTTAGAGCCGGTTGAGTTTATGGATGACGTTGCGATTGTAACGCTGGTGGGTGACGGTATGCGCACTTCACGTGGCGTAGCATCTCAGTTCTTCTCTTCTTTAGCTGAAGTGAACGTCAACATTGTTGCTATTGCTCAAGGTTCTTCAGAGCGCGCTATTTCAGCGGTTATCCCTGAAGACAAAATCTCTGAAGCAATCAAAGCGTGTCACGAGAACCTATTTAACTCTAAGCACTTCCTAGATGTATTCGTTGTGGGTGTCGGCGGTGTTGGTGGCGAGCTTGTTGACCAGATCCAACGTCAGCAAGGCAAACTGGCTGAAAAAGGCATCGTGATTCGCGTATGTGGTTTAGCAAACAGTAAAGGTTTGTTGCTAGACAGCGATGGTCTACCGTTAGAGCAGTGGCGTGACCGTATGTCGAGTGCGACTGAAGAGTTCAGCCTAGCGCGTTTAGCGGCTTTGGTTCAACGTAACCACATCATCAACCCAGTATTGGTTGATTGTACGTCTAGCGAAGGTATTGCGGCGCAGTACGCTGATTTCCTAGCGGCTGGTTTCCACGTAGTAACACCAAACAAGAAAGCAAACACAGCAAGCATGGCTTACTACCATCAGCTTCGTGAAGTTGCACGCAACTCACGTCGTAAGCTGATGTACGAGACAACAGTAGGTGCAGGTCTACCGGTCATCGAAAACCTACAGAACCTTATCTCTGCAGGTGATGAACTTGAGAAGTTCAACGGCATTCTTTCAGGTTCACTGTCTTACATCTTCGGCAAGCTTGATGAAGGTATGACACTGAGCCAGGCAACCAATATTGCAAAAGATAACGGCTTCACTGAACCGGATCCTCGAGATGATCTATCTGGTATGGATGTGGCGCGTAAGTTGCTTATTCTTGCTCGTGAAGCAGGCATGGCGCTTGAACTTGAAGATGTTGAAGTAGACCAAGCTCTGCCACCGGGTTTTGATGATTCAGGTACGGTTGAAGAGTTCATGGCTCGCCTACCAGAAGCGGATGCTTACTTCAAAGAGCAGTCAGCTATCGCAGCAGAAGAAGGTAAAGTACTTCGTTATGTGGGTGAAATCGCTGAAGGTAAGTGTAAGGTTCGTATCGCTGCTGTTGATGGCGACGACCCAATGTTCAAGATTAAAGATGGCGAGAACGCATTAGCATTCTACAGCCGTTACTACCAACCAATCCCTCTAGTACTGCGTGGCTACGGCGCGGGTACTGAAGTAACAGCTGCTGGCGTATTCTCTGATGTGATGCGTACTCTTGGTTGGAAATTAGGAGTTTAAGAATGAGTTCAAGTGATATGGATGTTGTCGTTTATGCTCCTGCATCAATCGGTAATGTCAGTGTAGGGTTTGATGTGCTGGGGGCCGCTGTGTCTCCAGTGGATGGCACGCTGCTAGGTGACCGAGTTATGGTTAAAGCCGGTGATGAACCATTCTCACTTAAAACTGCAGGCAGCTTTGTTTCTAAGCTGCCAACTGAAGCAAAAGAAAACATCGTTTACGACTGCTGGGTGGTGTTCTCGAGAGAGCTTGATAAAAAAGGCGTTACGCTAAAGCCTTTAGAAATGACACTAGAAAAGAACATGCCTATCGGTTCAGGTTTGGGTTCTAGTGCATGTTCAATCGTCGCGGCACTGGATGCGCTAAACCGTTTTCACGGTCAGCCCCTGAATGAAACTGAACTGCTTGCTCTGATGGGTGAAATGGAAGGCAAGATTTCAGGTGGTATCCACTACGATAACGTTGCGCCATGTTACCTTGGTGGTGTGCAGCTCATGCTTGAAGAGCTAGGCATCATCAGCCAAGAAGTACCGTGTTTTGACGACTGGTACTGGGTAATGGCTTATCCGGGTATTAAGGTTTCAACGGCTGAAGCGAGAGAGATCCTACCATCTCAATATCGTCGTCAGGATATTATTGCTCATGGTCGTCACTTAGCGGGCTTTATCCACGCGTGTCATTCAGGTCAACCTGAACTGGCGGCGAAGATGATCAAAGACGTGATCGCTGAACCATATCGTGAGAAACTGCTTCCAGGGTTTGCTGATGCTCGTAAATACGCGCTGTCAGCTGGGGCACTGGCTACTGGTATTTCTGGTAGTGGTCCAACTCTATTTAGCATTTGCAAAGAACAAGATGTCGCCGAGCGTGTTGCACGCTGGTTAGAACAAAATTACGTACAAAATGAAGAAGGATTCGTTCACGTTTGTCGCCTAGATAAGCAGGGTTCGATCGTTACAGGAAGTGAGTTATGAAACTGTACAACATCAAAGAAAATGATGAACAAGTCTCTTTTGGCCAAGCCGTTCGTCAAGGCTTAGGCCGTAATCAAGGTCTATTTTTCCCATCTGAACTGCCAAAGTTTGATGATATCGATGCGCTGCTAGCAGAGGACTTTGTCCCTCGTAGCTCAAAGATTCTGTCAGCATTGATTGGTGATGAATTACCAAAAGAACAGATCGACCAAATGGTGGATGCAGCGTTCCAATTCCCTGCACCAATCAACCAAGTAAAAGACGGCGTTTACGCGCTTGAGCTTTTCCACGGTCCAACACTGGCGTTTAAAGATTTCGGTGGCCGCTTTATGGCTCAATCTTTAGCAGCTGTTTCTGATGGTGGTCAAATCACTATCTTAACGGCAACATCAGGTGATACTGGTGCGGCGGTTGCGCATGCTTTCTACGGCATGGAAAACATCAATGTTGTGATTCTTTACCCGAAAGGCAAGATCAGCCCACTGCAAGAGAAGCTGTTCTGTACGCTTGGCAAGAACATCCACACTGTGGCGATTGATGGTGACTTTGATGCGTGTCAGGCTCTAGTTAAAGACTCATTTGATGACGCTGAACTGCGTAAAGAGATCGGTCTTAATTCGGCAAACTCGATCAACATCAGTCGTTTAATGGCTCAGATCTGTTACTACTTTGAGGCGGCTTCTCAGCTGACTAAAGAGCAACGTGAAAACCTCGTTATCTCTGTACCAAGTGGTAACTTTGGTAACCTAACGGCTGGTCTATTGGCTAAAGCGCTAGGTCTACCTGTTAAGCGTTTTATCGCAGCAACTAACGAAAATGACACTGTTCCTCGTTACCTAGAAACAGGTCAATGGGATCCAAAACCGACTGTTGCGACAACATCGAACGCGATGGACGTAAGCCAACCAAACAACTGGCCTCGTATCGAAGAGCTTTGCCAACTGAAGGGTTGGGGCTTAGATACACTAGGCAAAGGTAAAGTATCTGACGAGCAGAGCGCTGAGTCAGTTCGCGACCTAAAAGCACAAGGTTACCTATGTGAACCACATGGTGCGATTGCTTACCGTCTACTGGAAGAGCAACTGCAAGAGAACGAAACTGGCTTGTTCCTGTGTACAGCACACCCAGCGAAATTCAAAGAAGTGGTTGATGACATCCTAGGTTCTGATATCGAACTGCCTGGCCCGCTAGCAAAACACGCGGCGATGGAATTGTTGTCTGAAGATCTTGATAACGATTTTGAAGCGCTAAAAGCTGTGCTTCGTCGAGTTCAACCGTAACGTCCATTTGTTTTTCGAACAAATAAAAACGGCGCTCAATGAGCGCCGTTTTTGTATTGTGCGCCGAGCATGGCGTTGATCTAGGAGGTGAAAGTCCTCTACGGGCTCAGTCGAGCGAGAACCGTTAGCCTATGCAAGGGTGTTCACCGTGAGGTGAAATCTGAAGGAAGCAAATGGCAAAACTTGGTTGTGACGAACAGAAATCTGATAG
>NZ_JBFRPB010000060.1:0-1567 GCF_041471785.1 Vibrio sp. 10N.261.51.C6
TATCTTCGTATAAGGAGGTGATCCAGCCCCAGGTTCCCCTAGGGCTACCTTGTTACGACTTCACCCCAGTCATGAACCACAAAGTGGTGAGCGTCCTCCCCGAAAGGTTAAACTACCCACTTCTTTTGCAGCCCACTCCCATGGTGTGACGGGCGGTGTGTACAAGGCCCGGGAACGTATTCACCGTGACATTCTGATTCACGATTACTAGCGATTCCGACTTCATGGAGTCGAGTTGCAGACTCCAATCCGGACTACGACGCACTTTTTGGGATTCGCTCACTATCGCTAGCTTGCTGCCCTCTGTATGCGCCATTGTAGCACGTGTGTAGCCCTACTCGTAAGGGCCATGATGACTTGACGTCGTCCCCACCTTCCTCCGGTTTATCACCGGCAGTCTCCCTGGAGTTCCCGACATTACTCGCTGGCAAACAAGGATAAGGGTTGCGCTCGTTGCGGGACTTAACCCAACATTTCACAACACGAGCTGACGACAGCCATGCAGCACCTGTCTCAGAGTTCCCGAAGGCACACCTGCGTCTCCGCTGGCTTCTCTGGATGTCAAGAGTAGGTAAGGTTCTTCGCGTTGCATCGAATTAAACCACATGCTCCACCGCTTGTGCGGGCCCCCGTCAATTCATTTGAGTTTTAATCTTGCGACCGTACTCCCCAGGCGGTCTACTTAACGCGTTAGCTCCGAAAGCCACGGCTCAAGGCCACAACCTCCAAGTAGACATCGTTTACGGCGTGGACTACCAGGGTATCTAATCCTGTTTGCTCCCCACGCTTTCGCATCTGAGTGTCAGTATCTGTCCAGGGGGCCGCCTTCGCCACTGGTATTCCTTCAGATCTCTACGCATTTCACCGCTACACCTGAAATTCTACCCCCCTCTACAGTACTCTAGTTCACCAGTTTCAAATGCAGTTCCGAGGTTGAGCCCCGGGCTTTCACATCTGACTTAATGAACCACCTGCATGCGCTTTACGCCCAGTAATTCCGATTAACGCTCGCACCCTCCGTATTACCGCGGCTGCTGGCACGGAGTTAGCCGGTGCTTCTTCTGTTGCTAACGTCAAGAGATAGCGCTATTAACACTACCCCCTTCCTCACAACTGAAAGTACTTTACAACCCGAAGGCCTTCTTCATACACGCGGCATGGCTGCATCAGGCTTTCGCCCATTGTGCAATATTCCCCACTGCTGCCTCCCGTAGGAGTCTGGACCGTGTCTCAGTTCCAGTGTGGCTGATCATCCTCTCAGACCAGCTAGGGATCGTCGCCTTGGTGAGCCATTACCTCACCAACTAGCTAATCCCACCTAGGCATATCTTGACGCGAGAGGCCCGAAGGTCCCCCTCTTTGGCCCGTAGGCATTATGCGGTATTAGCCATCGTTTCCAATGGTTATCCCCCACATCAAGGCAATTTCCTAGGCATTACTCACCCGTCCGCCGCTCGACGCCCATTAACGCACCCGAAGGATTGTTAGTGTCGTTTCCGCTCGACTTGCATGTGTTAGGCCTGCCGCCAGCGTTCAATCTGAGCCATGATCAAACTCTTCAATTTAA
>NZ_JBFRPB010000061.1:0-45967 GCF_041471785.1 Vibrio sp. 10N.261.51.C6
GAGGCGGCATTATAGAGATGTTCATCACATTGGCAAGTGTTTATTAAAGAAAGATGCAAAAATAACGATTACATGGCGAATAAACACTCAAAGCCTTATTTGTGCAAGTTTAACTACAGAGTACTTACAAAATAACCACAGACTTATCCACAATTGCTCTGATTTTCATCCTAGAAAACAAAAAAGCTGCCTCATGGCAGCTTTTTAAATGGCAACGAGTCTAAATCCCAGAACCATATTGCTCTCCATCATCTTCATGGAGACCACATTCGCGTTTCAACCCATTAAAACGAGTTTCCTCTTCAGTCATACCCGGTTCCCACTTCTTAGTTGTATGTGTATCTCCAACAGAAAGGTAACCCTGCTCTCGAAGCGGGTGATAACCGAGACCATGCTCTTCTAGGTAATAGTGAACATCTTTATTCGTCCAATCGATTACCGGCAAAAATTTAAACACACCATTTTGGATAGATAAGATTGGCAAATTTGCACGCGATTGAGATTGCTCTCTTCTTAAACCGGAAAACCATGTCCCAGCCTCGAGCTCATCCAACGCTCTTCTCATCGGTTCAACTTTATTAAGCTTGTTGTACTTCTCTATCCCTTCTATACCTTGATCCCAAAGTTTTCCATATTGCGCTTCTTGCCAATTAGGGCTCTGTTGGGCGCGAAAGACTTGAAGGTTTAGAGTCAACTTCTGACTTAACTCATCAATAAAGCGATAGGTCTCCGGAAATAGATACCCTGTGTCAGTCAAAATAACCGGAATATTTGGTTTTGCTTGGGTCACTAGGTGCAACATCAATGCTGCTTGGATTCCGAAACTAGAAGACACAACATGTGTCCCTTCTAAATTATCTAAAGCCCACTTAACTCTTTCTAATGCGGTTAGCTGCTCTAACTCTGCGTTGATTTGTCCAAGACGAAGTATTTGCTCCGTCTTAGTCAATGCGAGTAGCTCTGCTAACTTCAGTTTTGAAGCGACAGAATTATGCATGCAGATCCCTCTTTGAAATTATCACCTCTTCGATGATGCCAGCTCGGATTGTAAAATCACCGAACCCTTCATTGTCGTTACGTTCCGTAGCCCAACGTCCCACCAGCGAATCAATCTCTTCTAAGATCTGAGCTGAAGTGATGTTCTCTTTATACATCTTAGGGATACGAGTTCCGGCCTTGTTGCCACCTAGGTGCATGTTGTAACGCCCCGGAGCCTTACCCACTAAACCAAGTTCAGCCAACATTGCACGACCACAACCGTTTGGACAACCTGTGATTCGAAGGATGATGTTATCTTCTTCTGGTAATCCATGTTTTTTCAGAATGTCTTCAACATCCGTTACAAACTCAGGAAGAAAGCGCTCAGCTTCTGCCATTGCTAAAGGACATGTTGGGAAAGCCACACACGCCATTGAGTTTTTACGTTGCTCTGAAACAGCATCATCCATCAAGCCATATTGACGCGCCAGTTTTTCAATCTTGGCCTTTTGACTCGTCGACACACCCGCAACAATTAGGTTTTGGTTTGCAGTCATGCGGAAGTCACCTTTGTGGATCTTCGCTATTTCAGCAACACCTGTTTTCAGAGCTTTACCCGGAAAATCAAGTAAACGACCATTCTCGATGAATAACGCCAAGTGGTGCTTACCATCAATGCCTTCCGCCCAACCAATGCGATCACCACGGCCAGTAAACTCATAAGGACGGCTTTCAGAAAATTCTACGCCTGCACGCTTTTCTACTTCTGCTTTGAATACATCAATACCAACACGGTCTAGTGTGTATTTGGTTTTTGCATTCTTACGGTTTGAACGGTTACCCCAGTCACGCTGAGTCGTTACCACCGCCGCTGCTACATCTAACGTTTTATCTAATGGCACAAAACCAAAGTCGTCAGCTTTACGTGCATAAGTAGAGGTATCACCATGTGTCATAGCAAGACCGCCACCGACTAACACATTAAAGCCCACCAGCTTTCCGTCTTCAGCAATAGCAACAAAGTTAAGATCGTTAGCATGGACGTCCACATCATTTTGCGGAGGAATGACAACCGTCGTCTTGAACTTACGCGGTAGGTAGTTGCTACCAAGGATAGGTTCTTCATCCGTTGTTTCTAGTTTTTCACCATCTAACCAGATTTCTGCATAAGCACGAGTCTTCGGTAATAGATGTTCACTGATCTTTTTCGCCCACTCGTAAGCTTCTTGATGAAGTTCAGATTCAACCGGGTTTGTCGTACATAGAACATTTCGGTTTACATCACCCGCTGTCGCAATTGAATCAATGCCAATGCTATTTAGCGTTTGGTGCATCAACTTAATGTTCGGCTTCAAGACACCGTGGAACTGAAACGTTTGACGAGTTGTTAGACGAATTGAACCGTAAGAGGTACTTTCGTCTGCGAACTTATCAATCGCCAACCACTGCTTAGGGGTAATGATGCCACCAGGCATACGAGCACGAAGCATGACGTTATGTAACGGTTCGAGCTTTTGTTTGTTACGTTCGTTACGAATATCACGGTCGTCTTGTTGATACATACCGTGGAAACGAATCAACTGAAAGTTATCAGCAGTAAAGCCACCTGTTATGCGGTCTTGGAGATCTTGTTCAATCGTACCGCGTAGGTTATTACTTTCACGCTTAAGACGCTCATTGTCAGCCAAAGGTCCAAGTACTTGACCTAGCACTTCTTGCTCTATTACTTGCTTGCTCATTAGTACACATCCCTTTGGTAACGTTTCGCTTTACGTAAATCATTAATATATTGTTCAGCTTGCTCGCGGCTCTGGTTGCCATGCTTTTCCGCTATCGAAACTAACGCTTCATGAACATCTTTAGCCATTCGAGTCGCATCGCCACAGACATAGAGGTACGCGCCCTCTTGCAGCCATTGCCACACCTGCTCTGCTTGTTCGATTAAACGGTCCTGAACATAAACCTTTTCTTTTTGGTCACGGCTAAAGGCAACATCGAGCTTAGTTAGCGCGCCAGACTTGAGGTACTTTTGCCATTCAACTTGGTATAAGAAATCTTGAGTAAAGGTACGGTCACCAAAGAACAACCAGCTTTTTCCTTCAGCATCATTGTTTTCACGCTCTTGAACAAAACTGCGGAACGGTGCGATACCGGTACCCGGGCCGACCATGATGATTGGTGTGTTGTCGTCTTGTGGCAGCTTGAAGTTATTGTTGTTCTCAACAAACACCTTCACTTCACCGCCTTCTTCAAGACGTTGAGCTAAGAAGCTAGAAGCTCCGCCTAAACGAGACTCTTCGCCTTTTTGGTATTCAACCAAACCAACCGTCAAGTGAACTTCTTCATCTACTTCTGCTTGGCTTGATGCAATAGAATAGAGACGCGGTGTCAGCTTACGTAACAGGCCAATTAACTCATCAGCCGATAGCTTAGTTTTCTTCTCAGCTAAAACATCGACAACTTGAGTATTACCCGCGTATTCACGAAGCTTGTCTTTATCTTCCACCAGCTTGATTAACTTCTTGCTGCCCGATAACTCAGCAAACTTAGTCACAAGTTGAGGGTTTGAAGTGGTAATCTCAAATTTACTCACTAGCGCACTATGGATAGATAGATTCTCACCATCGACATCGACACTTTCGATACCCGATAACCCAACCTTAGAAAGAATCTGATTTGCGAGTTCTGAACTGTTTTCATACCATACGCCTAGCGCATCGCCGGGTTGGTAGGTAATGCCCGACTCATCAAGATCAATCTCGATATGACGAACATCTTTACCCGAGTCACGACCCGTGATCTTTTGACTGGTTAATAGTGTCGCTGTATATGGATTTTGTTTGGTGTATTGCGAATGACCGGCAGCTGCTTGGCCTACTGGTAACTGAACGATATCAGCCTCGGCACCTGTCGATAGCGTTTCTTGAACTTGTGATAACGCTTTAGCGCGCCATTCCGTTGCTGATTCTTCGTAATCAACATCACAATCAAGACGGTCGACAAACGATTTAGCACCAAGCTTAGCGAGGAAGCTATCGAAGTCTTTAGCCGTTTGGCAGAAGAACTCATAGCTTGAGTCACCTAAACCAATCACACCGTATTGTAGGTTTGATAATTTTGGCGCTTTCTTCGATTGTAGGAATTCATGCAACTCAATAGCGTTATCAGGGGCTTCGCCCTCACCATTGGTTGAAGCCACAAAAATGACGTGTGTCTCTTTGGCTAGGTTCTTACCTTTATAATCACTTGCATCGAAAAGCTCGACAGCAATACCTAAGGCTTTTGCTTCTGCCTCTAGCGATTCAGCGACGCCTTTCGCATTACCGGTTTGAGAAGCGAAGATAATGCTGAGCTTACCCGCTGGCTTAGCCGCTACTGCAGCGGCCGCTTGAGCGATTGGCGCAGCAGCACCGACAGGCTGAGCTTGGCTCACTCCCCAAAGGTAACCACTGACCCATGCCAGTTGTTGTGAAGACAGTTCAGAAACAGTTTGCTGAAGATGACCCAATTGTTGGTCATTAAGTGGTGCTGCTAGCCCAGGTAACTCATTAGCCCCAGACTGTGCATTATTGTTTTGTGAAGACTCTTTCTTATTTAAAGACATGGTCACGACATCCCTAATCATTGCGTGACGATAGATTAACCACTCCTTTTAATAACAAGAAAGAATAGAAAAGTATGTTTTATAACTTTTTGGAAGTAAAAACCGATTGAAACGTAAATTGTCTTACTGGTTTTCAATGCGTACTTGCTGAAAGCCAACCGCCATTGCCGATTTAGATGCCAAGTCTAAATCCGCGTAATGACATTCTTCACCATGAACATCAGTAAGCAGAACAAAGCCACCACCCATATGACGAAACTCCACAACCCAAGACCCTTCTTGAATTGAGGGCTCTATGATGGCTTCAACTAACAGGTTTTCTCTATATAAATTTCGTAATTCATTGAGTGTCATATTCCATCCCTTGCTTTGACCTCACTACATAGACCTTATAAGAATAGACGCAAATTGGCTCTCTGTATTAAGGATGGTCGAAAGTGATGAATGTGCTAACTAATTCCAGAAAGATATAATCAATAGATATAAAAAAACGCCACTTAATAAAGTGGCGTTCTTAAAATTCGTTCTAAATTTGCTTTATATGGCCTAGAAGCGCACTTCAGCACCAGCAAACCAACCATCGACCATGACAAAGCTCTTGCCTAGTTCTGAGCTAAAGAACTCATCCGAATCTAAATCGATAACACGGTAACCACCACGCAGGGCAATTTCAGATTCTGATACTGGAATTCGGTACTGAACACCTGCCATCAAATCCGTGCTCTTAATACCACTGCTATCACCGAACTCCATCGTACCGATGATATCGAAATTGGTCTCAGGAACGTTGATCTCTGCGTTGCCGTAGAAGCTCCAAGTGAATTCATCAAAGCTTGTTTGAGCGCCACCCGTTTTCGGTTCGATGTAATTCGAGTTTGAATACTGAGTAAACGTCACACCCGCATCGAAGTTCATCAGCTTGTGATCTAACAACGTGTAATAGAAGGTGTAATCGTACTTATCGAAAGCCAATGAATCTGCATCAACAGAAGTATAGCGAAAGCTAGCGTTTGGTAGCATCGGGGCATTATGCTCAAATGCGAAATACAACGAAGGTGAGTTAGAGTCATCATCTTGTCTAACTTCGTTTAGCTTTGTACTTCCCCACCACATATCGGCACCGACTTTAGCCGTGTAAGAAAACTCTTCTTCAGCAGACACTGCCGAGCTTAAAGATAGCATTCCCACTAAAGCAATTAATGGCATTTTATTCATTTGAGATAGCTCCAATTCCATATCGTTGTGCTAATTGTATGCACATTCATAGATTATTGGGGAAAATTCTATCACACATCTTAAATTCTCAAACGATAAACCGCTGACGATCAAAGATTTGACGACACCATGATCTTAGTAACGTCTTTGGTTAGAACTGTGTACAAAGTTTTTGAAAAACCACACACCGATTGCAATCACGATCAACCAAGGCAGTAACTTAAACACGGCCCCCATCATACCTAAGACCAACATGACTAATAACGCCACTCCGGTTGCAGCCAATACCGTCATAAACGTAATACCAGTGACAAGTAGAGTCGCAACGAAAATAAGAACAAATATTAATTCAAACATAATGGTCTCCCTAATGAGTTAATGACCTATCTTTCCTACTTTCTAACATTGCAGCTTCCATACCAAGTATGCCAACCCTATAAAATCCTTATTTATCAGATAAATAAAAAGCCACACATCTTCATGCGTGGCTTTTCGGAAACTTATAGTGGTAAATTTAACCTCTAGTGGCGAATTTAACCTTAAGTTTTTAACTTAGAGGGAGCTTAAACATTTAGCTCTTTAGGGATCTTAGCCAATGCTGTTTGCATCACTTCAATACCTGCACCTTTCTTATGTGCGTTTTCACTGATGTAGCGACGCCATTGTCTTGCACCAGGCATGCTTTGAAACAAACCAAGCATGTGACGAGAGATGTGACCTAAACTTGCGCCATTTGAAAGTTCACGCTCGATGTACGGGTACATCTCTTCGACAACCTGTGAGCGCTTCTTAATTGGTGTGTCTAAACCAAAGATCTGTTGATCAACTTCAGCCAAAATAAATGGGCTATGGTAAGCCTCACGACCAATCATCACACCATCAAGGTGTTGCAAGTGCTCCTTAGTTTGCTCAAGAGTCGTAATGCCACCATTCACGGCAATCACCAGATCAGAGAAATCTTTCTTGATTTGGTATGCACGATCGTAATCTAGCGGTGGGATCTCACGGTTCTCTTTCGGGCTAAGGCCACTCAACCACGCTTTACGCGCGTGAATAGTAAATTGCTCACAGCCACCTTTTTCAGAAACCGTCGAAACAAACTTAGTTAGAAACTCATAAGAGTCTTGGTCATCGATACCGATACGCGTTTTCACGGTAATTGGAATATCAGTGACTTCTTTCATCGCTGAAACACAATCTGCCACCAACTCGGGCTCAGCCATCAAGCATGCACCAAATCGACCATTCTGAACTCGGTCTGAAGGGCAACCTACGTTAAGATTCACTTCATCATAACCGCGTTCACCAGCAAGCTTGGCACAAGCAGCAAGATCAACCGGGTTTGAACCACCGAGTTGAAGTGCAAGAGGATGTTCTTGCTCGTTATATTCAAGAAAGTCGCCCTTACCATGTAAGATCGCGCCCGTTGTTACCATTTCCGTGTACAGAAGAGTCTGCTGAGAAAGCAAACGGTGAAAGTAACGACAGTGGCGGTCAGTCCAATCGAGCATGGGTGCAACAGAAAGTCGGTTACTAGCGTATTTACTGGTTTTATTAGTGTTTGTCATGATTCAGTCTCAATTAATACTGTACAAACATACAGTGAATTACCTAGAATTAAACGGAATTACTTCCTGTAGTACCCCTCAAGTACCCCTTTAGGAGTTGGACAATGGCAAGTTATACCATCGAGACCAGAAAGCTAAAAAGCGGTGAACCAAGGTTCAAGGTAACAATCATCGTTAAAAAGAATTCGCGCATTATACACAGGGAAAGCAAAACTCTAAAAAAGAAAGCACTCGCTAAAGTTTTCGGTAAAAAAAGGGTAGCTGAACTAGAAGCTCAAGGGGTACTCAATCAGCCAAAAACAGTCCCCCTTTTGGTACTCCTCGATTTATTCATGGCTGAGCGTGATCTCTGGGACAATACAGGCCGAACAAAACGCTACGTTATTAAAATGCTTAGGGATTGCGACATAGCCCAAATTGAGAGTAATCAGCTACGAACTAGCGACTTAATCGAGCACTGTAAAAATAGAAAAGGCGCAGGAGCCAAACCCGCAACGATTTATCATGATGTTGCTTACCTACGTTCTGTAATGAAAAAGTCTAAGCCTGTCTTCAACATCGACACCAATCACCAGATATTTGATGAGGCCGTACCCGTTCTGATTGATATGGGGTTAGTCGGTAAGAGTCAGAAACGAACACGTCGCCCAACTTCTGAAGAACTAAAACTCTTAAAGCTTGGATTAGAACAACGTGAGTCTTTCCGGCCAAACGGCACAACTCGAATCCCATTCACCGACATTCTTGAGTTCAGCATTCTTACTTGTATGCGAATAGGTGAAGTGTGCAAGCTGCGTTGGGAAGATCTCAACCAAGAACATAAAACAATACTTGTCAGAGACAGAAAAGACCCAAGGAAGAAAGAGGGCAATCACATGATTGTTCCGTTACTTGGTGAATCATTCGAGATCGCACTCAAGCAACGAAATAAAGGTGATCTGATTTTTCCATACAATTCACGAAGTGTCAGCGCAGGCTTTCAGCGAGTACGAAACGAATTAGGTATTGAAGATTTGAGGTATCACGACTTACGCAGAGAGGGAGCGAGTCGGTTATTTGAAAAGGGCTACTCTATTGAAGAAGTAGCCCAAGTAACTGGACATAGAAATCTAAACATTTTGTGGCAAGTATACACGCAATTATTTCCGCATAAGTTACACAAAAGGGCTTAGTAATTAGCCTTTCAACTGATATACATCGTCAAGTGGTAGCCTAGGCTCTCCTCTACTTATGGATATTTGAGGTGAAGAGAGGTTAGGTGAATACACATACCCCATTTTTGAAAGTATTTCATTCAACTTATCATCGTTCCTGCTAAAGAGGTTATCGAGCACGGCTTTGACTACATGGTCGTTTTTAACTAGTTCATTCGTATACTCAGGGCTGTTTATATCTTTTGCATGCGCTAGTGCTCTGAAATTAGGGTTATCTAAGTAATGATCTCTCAAGCTTTTTGTTTCGTCGATATCCAACTGTGCAATCAGCTCCAAAATGCCCTTAAAGTTTCTAGTCTGACGTCTTAGTTCAATATAGTGTGATTCAAGATTCTCTTTGTTTTCTTGAAGGTCTTCTAATTCAGCTTTTAGCGATTTAAGTTCTTCGCCTTGACTTTGTTGGGTTTCATTCGAAAAATCGAGTTGAGATTGCAGATTACTAGTTGCAATTTCTGCGTCTTGTCTTAGTTGTGTTTGGTGTGCAATTTCGTCATTAAGAGTAGTTATTTTTCCTTTCAGAATATTACGTTGCTCTGCCCACAGATCTAAATCTCGACCTAACTTTTCTTTTTGATATTCCAAACTGCATTCCGCTTGTGCTCTTGCAGTCCCACCAAGACTTTCATACTTACTTTTATCTCGGCTATGTTTTGCTCTAATACGTTTGTCGTCAATGAAGCTATACTTCAACTTATCGACTTGGTGTTGTAGCCAAGGCAACCCAAAAGTATATAAAACCGCTATAACTGCAGGAATGACTAAATCAGACAACAAATGAAACTCTAGTGATTTAACAAACGTTATCTTGTCTTTGCTTTCACTAAAGAAAAACTCTATTACATAGATATGATTCCACGCCAACCAAGCTAATATGAACGCACCTAAAATGGGCGCCTTAAGTCTGTTTGCTGTTGCTTGTGACAAGGCTGAAACCAGCTCTTTCATTTTGATATCCCTTAATACTTAACTAGACACATATTACTACAACACATTTCTAAAAAGTACTCATACATCAGTAGTATAAATAAGTATGAAAGACTCGGTTAAGGGTTGGATAGAACTGAAAACGTCAGAACAACGTTCCTAAATCAAAAAAGCCCTACGACTTAGGGCTTTTATTTTCCAACCGAGTCAAACGCTCATCCATCTTTTCCATCATCAAGCGCAGCCATTTAACATCAGTTTTGAGTGTAATCCCTACACCTACACCGCTCGACAAGGCACTGACAACTGCAACTATTAGTGTTTGATATTCTGCCATTACTTGAACTCATTGCGTAGGGTTTCCCATAGGCCAAATACTATGGGAGCACTTGCGCCAATAATGCCACCGAATTGAACACCGTCTGCCGATACGCTCGCGGTGATAAGTTCAGGGTGACCAGCTACCAAAGCAGCTCCCGCGCCAAGTAACGCTAAACCCTTTTTAGTGGAAGGAGCAGATCATTTTCTTCTGTTCACTTTCTATGACGCGGACTTAAATAACCAACTTTTCAAGTTCGATTCGGTGAGAGGCTTTTCCTTTACTGTGCTTTACCCATAAACGCTTTGGTTGGTATCCATTGGCACGGAGCTCAACATCATAATTACCCTCTGGCAATCGCATACCGGCTTGGTACCTAGGCTTAATATTCATTATTCGAACCTTAAAACCCGGTTGGTTCTGTGCATTTGAATTGATGTACATAGGAAACTCCGTTTGGGCTTCATTATTGTTTTTAGCTGAACTCACCGGTTCGCTCTCAGCACGCTGAGTTAAATAACGAGCAAAAACACCATCCAACTCCGCTACCGAATGCTCCAAAGAGGTAGAAAACCCATCAGTAATACGCATACTTTTGTCTATTTGAGCGCCAAGTGGATGAATCAACGGTTGAGTATGTATCACCCAACGAACGGCATAAGAAGCCGACGGAGATAGTGTGTCACTGACTTGCTCTAAGAAAAAGCCAATCGTTGAGTCCGTTTGAGTGTACTTGGATGAAAATACATTCACAGGCACAACAAGAATAACGAATATGACGATAAACGAGCTGCCTATATTCAGAGCCTTGCTCTTCAAGTTCGGTGCTGGCCGTGGTTTATGGTAATTCATCAACACGATAAATTTTCCTGGCAGCTTAAACACCGTTAGGACAACGAGAAATAGCGATAGTCCCATTGATATTGGCGGCACAATGATAGAACGCAATGCCGCTTTGCCTTGTTCAGCATAAGGGCCATCATCAGCAAACTGAGCGCGTGACGCCTCAATATAACCTAGCCAATAATCTCTCTCACGCCTCACATTTGGAACAATAACCTGTTGGTAAAATTGCTTATTATTCCACGTCGCCATCATGGGCTCGACGTAATAACGTTCGCCCATACGATTCTTTATTTGTTGCTGAACTTCGGCTACTTTTTGAAAATCATTCCAAGATAAGTTCGGTTCAATGTCGTAACCCCGCTGCTTTGCCTCGGCATGCCAACGAGCTTTGGTGTCCTTCATAACTTTGTTTCTGACTGCATTTTTAAACACGCTAATTTGGTTTATTTGCCAATTGGAGTCTAAATGGATCCCCTTTCGATGAACTTGAGTACGAACCTTACTTGCTGTTGTAGAGTGGGAGCGAAACTCCGACATAGAGTCGATTCCCATAGGATAACCGGTCTCTTTTAAGAACTGTTTTTGCCACACTGCCAGTATTCGTGGTGTGTAATGAGCGACACTATTGGTATACGTTTTATCTTGAATGGCTTCTCCAGCTTGCCCTGTCGCCTGCTCAATACCGGCTTGGATAACTGATAAGCCTAGAGAACCGAATGCTTCCCCCCAAGATGTTTCACCTTTCGTTCGTCGAAAGGTTTTCTCTAACCAATAATCCATCGGTTGGTGGGGAATCGAGTTATCTTTTAATAAGCGTTCATAGCGATCTTCAATGCGGCTGATACAATTGGCTCTTGAGCTTCCTTTGCGTTTATAACAGCGTTCTTTATCATCAAATAGGTCAAAAATAGGTTGTGCAACTCTTTGTGCTCTCGCCTCTGCTCTCGTTAAATAGGCCTTACTCGCCTGTTGATAATCACGATACCCCGTCGCGACGGTCGACTCGACCTCTTCCCACGCTTGATTGGCCTTTTGATGGCGAGACTCTACCGTCTGATTATACGCCCCAACATGTTTTTGATATTGATGCCACGATTGCTGAACTTCACTCCGTAATACTTTATAGTTCGCATAGTGCTCATCGAAATTGGCGTTTGCTCGATTTTGAATATAACGATCCAAAATTTGAACTTTCTTATCATCAATATGACTTAAGAATGCATCATTGCTGTAAACCAACCCACCGATCAAAGCGAGAAAAGTCATTTCTGACGACTCGGTACTCGCCTCTGAGTTATAAGGGATCCCTTCGATATTAATCGCATTCATCGCTAAACTAGATCGCAGTACAGAGGAAAAGAAAGCCTCCTGTCTCTGCTTTGCACTACTCGGTTCAATCAACCATTTATCTATTACCGCCTTTTGACCAAAAAAAACCGTTGGCCAAACCAAAGCTGTAATCACGACCAACGATGAAATAGCGCGAAACTTCGTCGTGGTCAGCCATCCTTTAAGTAGAAAATCCGCAACAATTAAAGTCACCCCGATCCCTGAGATGGTTCGGCCAAATAGCTCCGTTTTATGTAATTGAGCATCACTAACATCGATTCCACCCGCAATTTCAACCAACTTGGCGTTGAAAGCGACTTCAGGAAAAAGATAAAGAAGTGAACAAAAAAACAACAAAACAGCCAACCATTTCGGCTTCTTATTATTTGTGGTTATTACGTCCTGGCTAGGAACTGGTTTCATCTTAACGCTTCCATAATTTGTCTATCCCTGTTCTCATCAAACATCATTTTTCTGTCGGCATCGAAATGGTTATCGCATCGTTACTTAAATTTAAATCTTCATCTTGAATATCAAACAGCACTGCTGGCTTCGCGCTCTGCGTTGTTTGCGTTCTTTTTTTCACACCTTTCACGCTAGCAGGCTTGGAATATGACACACTCCTAATGAGACCTCGGTTAGTGATGTAATGGCCATCTTTGAGGTAATCTATTTGTTCATAGAGTCGGTGAAAATCAGCGTCATTGGGTAGGCCAGCAACGGTTTCGCCTGCTAACGTTGTGGGTTGGTAGCCATTTGATTGAACGACAAGCTGTGGAGCAAGCTGCTGACAAATAGAGAACTTACTGGTATCCATGATCGCCTCATCTGGCAGAGGTCGACCTGCCTTAGCTAACGAGACCAATTGATCTTGGTGGTAATCCGTTCCGTTAATCGTATAAGTCACCACCTTCATGCCTTGCGCTTTCGCACGGCTGTAAATTGTCGCATATTGTCGGTAACTTCTTATATCAACATGTAATCCACTATTGGGGCCAAGTATTCGTTTTACCGTTTTAGCGGAATGTTTGGGCTTATGCTTACGATAACGCCCCTCCATAGCAAAGGCGCGATCGATATTCTTTTTATTTTTCTGATAATAATCATCAGAACCCATGCCTCGTTTTGCATCCCGCTTAAACTGAGCAACCGACGCCGAATGAGGCTCCCATACATACCCAAGATAAACACTTGAATTGATTTCCCGCATTTTTTTCAGAACGTCCATATCCATTGATGAATAAAAATAGTTTCTATAGGGGAGACTTTGTCTGGCCATTTCGTCGAGTTTAAACAAATCTTCCATGGAGCCATCTGATGTTTTTATTTCAATATTAAGGGGTTGTTCAATCGTTGCGTAATGGTACCAATCATTCACGGCTTCATTGAAATAAGCGGGACGATACCCATCTAATGTTCCGTCAGGGCTCCTTCCACTCAGAGAGTTCCACTCACTACTCTTCATACGACTCACGCGATATCGCTTACCATCACTACGAGCGGTTGCTCTTCCTGTTTCTATGTCGTGATGTACAACCCAATCTTTATCACGCGTCAGCATCACATCAATTTCTGCTCCATCAAAACCACTTACCGCCGCCATTTGAATCGCATTACGAGAGTTTTCAGCATAATTAGAGCTGCCACGGTGGGCGATAACATCAATAGGGCACTGTCCTTTGATGTAAGAGATATCCCCTCCCATGGTTTGATAAAGATTGCGCGATTTTAACGCCAACTGCATATCACGAAACATTTCTCGCCCCTCTGCTGAGTTATGATTCGAGATTAGTTTTGCATCTGCAGGTAATCCAAGCCCTCGCTCCAAGGTTGGTTGTGGTGGTGTTACTTTATCTGTAGATGAACATCCCTGAATAAGAGCAATAGTAGTGACAAGCAGCCCTCTTGAAAGCGTGGTTACACGTGAAGGTGGTGAAAACATGAGATCCTTATCCGTTGGTAGCTTATATGTGACATAACTGGGTTTCACACGCTGAGCACGACAAAGTCGGCCTCCAAGCACGGAGACCGCAAAGTGCTAATATATGATGACTCCAACCATTGATTTCGATTGTTGATATGTTGTTGGAGTGGACGTATTTAATGGTTTAATTTGATTGAAAGCAAAGGCTCAAAAACTCATAAATACAAATCATGATTACATTATTTCATCAAATAATAATTGAATAAGCCCTTGTTCATCTGGGATGTCATACCCCTTTCGACATGGATAAGCCAAACCATCTGTGAAGTTCAAAAACGAAAAGCTATTGTCTATGCTTTCGCTCCCCTCTTCATCCTGCCATGGTTCAATAGTACTGTTCTGTTTAGTCACGATATAACCACACGAATTGACAGGCATCTCGGTCTTACGATTTAAGACTATCTTATGATTGGAATTATTGTAGTGATTTACTCGAATCTTACCGGCTAACGCTAGATATATCGCCCCTGCGGCGCCCAAAAGCAAAGTATGGCCGATAACTTTACCTGTCGCACTCGCTACGGCGATTCCAACATTAGCAGTCGCACTCGCGATGCTTTGACCTCGGTTTCCATAACGGTCTGTAGAATACACGTAATCCACGCTATGTTTTCTTTCAACGCGAGCACGTTGTCTGACAGGAGTATGGTTTATGTACTCTTGACCACCAAAAGCATCAAAGTTGTGTATTAATACCGGAACACAATGATAAGTTTCTCCATTCCAGTTCACTACACGAGCCTTCATTTGCCATGGATAATACTCTTCATCTAAATATTTCTTACATAAAGCTGGTAACAAATGGCTAAGTAACGCTGTGTTGTGATCGCTCTGCGCCATGTTGTACAGTCCTTGCGTTATTGATCGGGCCTGCTCTTGATCTCCTGATCTTGCGGCAACGATAAAGAGAATGACCTCGCCCCAAAAAGTATCGTTGATCAAGTAGTCAACCGGCAAATTATCGATTTCGATTAAAGCTCGTGGAACATCTTCATCGGACAAAGCCTCCAATACTGCAGACAAGTGATGCACGCGATCTTGAGGCTTTGCAATAGGTTCGTAATATGCGTCCCATCGTTCAACAAAGGTCTTCCAACGCATTATTTTTTTAAACTCCTCAGTTACTCCTTCCGTGGTGAGTAACTTAGGTTCAATATATTTTGCAATGTGCTTTTTATGACCGTCTCGCTTTTTCATCGCCTTTGTGTAAATTTTGCTATCAGACTTGAATAAGTGCAGTGCTAAACCATAGCTTTCATACCATTCACCAAGGTTAAGATGACTACTTTCTAATGAAGCTTTAGCCAAAGCGTCAAAATGCTTTTTCATTTTATTCCCTTCCAATTTGACGACTTAAATAAAGATAAAGGCGATGACTAAAATAATAGCTGCGGCTATAGCCAGTTTGATGTATAGCTCATTTTTTTTAACTCTTGGTTCTTCCACTTCTTCAAGCTTATCCCTCATGGCCTTAAAGTCATCCAAACGTTGTTGATAACGTTTTTCTCTTTGATTATAGATGGACAACAGTTTCAGAAATGATTCTTTGTTTACTTGCTCCACAGCTTAACTCCAAGAATTTGAAATTAAAGACTAAAACTCCAATACACCATGACAAGCTCATGTTGACAGGAGGGGTCAATAGTCTTCTTCTAGTCTATATTAGGCATCGATTTTAGCGAATAAGGAACAATATGCGATAAGAAATGTGATTTAAAACAGCACATTATTGTAAGAAAAATTAATTGAGCTAAATTGAACTCAAATGAAGATGTCATATCAACTTTACCTCATACTTTTTTATAAACCCATTCACCAGATCTCTAATTCAACCTCATTAATCAGTTATGCCTTGAGTCACACTGTCATTTTGAGTTACCTTGTCTTATTCAAAGTCGTGGGTCACAATACGCTCTGTACCTGACTTTAATAGAAATCATTGGCTCCCAAAACGTAGTAACCTAGAAATAAGGTTTGATTAGGGATGTCCGATTGAATGGTGAAAAATTTGGACCACACATTAATAGAGCAAGTTGAAGGGATATGCGCATCGCGAGGCGTTAGATTAACACCTCAAAGAAAGCGAGTGTTTGAGCTCATCCTCTCTAATAAAAAAGCCTCCAGTGCTTATGAATTATTAGAGCAGTTGAAAGTCAGTGAACCGCAAGCCAAGCCACCTACAGTATATCGCGCTTTGGATTTCTTGTTGGAGCAAGGTTTCATTCACAGAGTTGAGTCAACCAATAGCTTCATATGCTGCTGCTCTTGCAATGCCAACAAACATTTCTCCCAACTACTGATCTGCGATAAATGTGGCACTGTGATAGAACTGCAGGACGATGCGCTTGTCACCCTACTCGCCAGTAACGCTGAGAAGCATGGCTTTCAATTGACGAATCATGTCATTGAATCGCATGGCATTTGCCAATCTTGCTCCTCCGAGATGAAAGAATAAGATTATAGAAGAACATTATGCGCGCTGAATTTGTAAACCCGTTTTTAGCTTCTTTGATGAACGTATTAAAAACGATGGCTTCTCTAGAATTGAAGCCACAAAAACCGAGAGTTAAGAAAGATGAAATCGCTCGTGGTGATGTATCCGGCCTAATTGGTATGGTGGGTACACAATCTCGTGGCTCTATGTCGATCACCTTTGATGAAGGTCTCGCTCTCGAAATCATGGAAAACATGCTTGGTGAACGACCAAACGGCCTCAACGAAGAAGTGACCGATATGGTGGGTGAAATCACTAACATGGTGACTGGCGGTGCGAAACGTATTCTTGCGGAAAGCGGTTTTGACTTCGATATGGCAACACCAATCGTGGTTTCCGGTAAAGGTCATACGATTCGTCACAAGTGTGATGGGGCAATCATCATCATGCCTTTCTCATCTCAATGGGGTAATGCTTTCATCGAGATCTGTTTCGAATAACAGCTGTTTATTTCTAGCAGTACTGAGTATCAAATCAAAGAAGGTTGGCATCATGCCAGCCTTTTTTATTACCTGCGATTTAACCAATGCTTGCTATACAGATACAAAAGCGCCAACCCGAAGGTTGGCGTTTTTTTGGTGCTATCAACTCAATTAAGCTTTAAGCGCTTTAAATGCGTTGATTAGACCGTTAGTTGAGCTGTCGTGAGACGTTACTTGAGCATCGTCAGCAAGCTCTGGAAGAATTTGGTTTGCTAGTTGCTTACCAAGTTCTACACCCCATTGGTCGAAGCTGAAGATGTTCCAGATAACGCCTTGAACGAAGATCTTGTGCTCGTACATCGCGATTAGGTTACCTAAAGAGCGAGGGTTGATTTGCTTAACAAGAATAGAGTTCGTTGGACGGTTACCTTCAAATACTTTGAAAGGTACAAGCTCAGCCACTTCTTCAGCTGTTTTGCCAGCCGCTAGGAATTCAGCTTCCACTGTCTCTTTTGTCTTACCGAATGCTAGTGCTTCAGTTTGAGCAAAGAAGTTAGACATTAGCTTCTGGTGGTGATCAGATGCTGGGTTGTGGCTGATAGCAGGAGCAATGAAGTCTGATGGGATCAGCTTAGTGCCTTGGTGAATCAGTTGGTAGAAAGCATGCTGACCGTTTGTACCAGGTTCGCCCCAGATGATAGGACCTGTTTGGTACTCTACCGGGTTGCCTTCACGGTCTACAAACTTACCGTTTGATTCCATGTTGCCTTGCTGGAAGTAAGCTGCAAAACGGTGCATGTACTGGTCGTAAGGTAGAATTGCTTCTGACTCAGCGCCGTGGAAGTTGTTATACCAAATACCGATAAGCGCAAGGATTACTGGAATGTTGCTTTCAAACTCAGTTGAAGCAAAGTGGTTATCCATCTCGTGAGCACCTTCTAGTAGCTCAACGAAGTTATCGAAGCCAACAGATAGTGAGATAGAAAGACCGATTGCAGACCATAGTGAGTAACGACCACCAACCCAGTCCCAGAATTCGAACATGTTGTCAGTATCAATACCAAACTCAGCTACCGCAGTTGCGTTAGTTGATAGTGCTGCGAAGTGTTTAGCTACGTGTGCGTTGTCACCCGCTTCAGCCAAGAACCAATCACGTGCAGAGTGCGCGTTAGTCATTGTTTCTTGAGTCGTGAATGTTTTAGATGCCACTAAGAATAGCGTTGTTTCTGGGTTAAGAGGCTTAAGTGTCTCAACGATGTGAGTGCCATCTACGTTAGAAACGAAGTGCATGTTTAGGCGAGTTTTGTATGGCGTTAGTGCTTCAGTCACCATGTATGGACCAAGATCCGAACCGCCGATACCGATGTTTACAACATCAGTGATCTCTTTACCTGTGTAACCTTTCCACTCACCAGAAACGATGCGGTGTGTGAACAGTTCCATTTTTGCTAGTACAGCGTTAACTGCTGGCATTACGTCTTTGCCGTCAACCATTACTGGCTTGTCGCTACGGTTACGTAGAGCAGTGTGAAGTACTGAACGACCTTCAGTCTTGTTGATTGCATCACCACCGAACATTGCTTCGATTGCAGACTTAACTTCAGTCTCGTTCGCAAGAGCAAATAGGTGCTGCATAGTTTCAGCATCGATAAGGTTCTTAGAGTAATCCACTAAGATGTCAGAACCGAAACGAGTAGAAAAGCTCTCGAAACGCTTTGCATCTTGAGCAAACAGCTCTTTCATATCCATATCTTGAGCAGACTCAAAATGTGCCGTTAGAGCTTTCCACGCTTGTGTTTGCGTTGGGTTGATATTTTTCAACATGGTATCTATCCCGATGTTACTGTAGGTTTTATTCTAAACGTCACCTGGGTGATGAATAGAACCCCCGATTAGGCGAAAGTTTATATTTTTCTGTGATGACCAAACCGCGTCACCACTGAAAGATTCTTTGTAATTTTTTTTCACGACGTATTATGCCGCATATGAAGAGCTGTACCTTGAGATAAATCAGGATTAGATTTCCTGACAGAAGAATCGGTACAGACTCTAGCTCTAACATAATTAAATGTGAGCGATACCTGATAAATTCAAGTTCAAAAGATAGCGTTAAACCACTTTTTTTCCAAATACATTATAAAGGATGGCGTATGTGGATTCAGAAGACTATACACCTAAATGCACGAAAGCGTGGATTTCATCTCATTACTGATGAAATTGAACAACAGATACACGATATCAATTCTCTATCTGTTGGTTTATTACATCTTTTTATCCAACATACCTCTGCCAGCCTCACGCTAAACGAGAACGCTGATCCTACCGTCCGTACCGATATGGAGTCGCACTTTAATAAGTTTGTCCCAGAGCGAGCGCCCTACTACAGACACACCTATGAAGGTGATGATGACATGCCTGCCCACATTAAAGCATCGACACTTGGCACCAGTGTGACAATACCAATTAGCAATGGTCGTTTAGCTTTAGGAACATGGCAGGGTATTTACTTAGGAGAGCACCGAGATTGTGGTGGAAGCCGAACTGTGATTGCTACGATGCAAGGTGAGTAGACTGCTTGAAAACAAGATCTCCTTAATAAAAACAATATCTTGTTAATAAAAAAGAGTGATGTGTTTCCACGACCACTCTTATAAAAATAGTATTTGGCCTACTGTAGGCCGAAAGGTTTAGAAGGGCTGGTTTATCATAACCCTAAAGGCCCCTTCGTCACCACCTCGCGCCAACTCAGCACGTACAACAATACCTTCCACTTGGAAACGCACCGCGCCACCTAAGCTCCATTTCATGTCCGAGTGCAGTGTTTTGATGTCGTACTCATCGGCAACGCGCCCTAATTCAGCAAACGCTACCCATTGCCACCAAGGCAAATCGTAGTAGTTTATCAGTGGGATATCGCCAAGTGGTTGCCAGTCAGGAAGTACTCGGTACTCAGCAGAATAATGAACTGCAGAGCGACCGTGATAACGACCTCCGGTATAACCTCGTAAACGATACAAGCCACCCAATCGAGCTTGCTCCGTTTCTGGTGGGCGAGCACAATCTTGCCCAGAGCAGTTATCCCACGTTGGCGTGTCAGCGGTATAGAAATCAAATGCTAAAACTTGTTGATCGAATAAGTCCCCTAAAGGACCTAAAGCAAAGTACTGGCTATTTTGGAAGGTCCACTTAAGCCACAAGTCATCGTTAGACCAACTCTCTGCGCCAGTGGTGAACTCAAGGTTAGTGTGAGAACCTCTGG
The DNA here is from genome assembly GCF_041471785.1 of Vibrio sp. 10N.261.51.C6. NCBI lineage: Bacteria > Pseudomonadati > Pseudomonadota > Gammaproteobacteria > Vibrionales > Vibrionaceae > Vibrio > Vibrio sp. 10N.261.51.C6. The sequence continues at coordinate 20,157 of NZ_JBFRPB010000061.1, forward strand.
TCGGGTTGCGTGTGCTATCACGGTTATCCCAATCAAACGCCAAACTAAAGCCTGTTGCCTCCTCGGTATTATTTAAACCTTCCAACTCACGAGCAGTATAAAAAGGCGTAAATAGAATCGAACTGACACCCGATTCGATTGGCGAAGCAAAGCTCACATCTTTGATTGGCTGAAAAGCACCGAGTAAACCGTGTTCTGCAACGTTGCCCCAAGGTAGCAAATACTTAAACTCAAACTGATAGTTTTGCTCTAAGCCATCAGCAATGGTTTTGTCATCGATAGATGAATCATTATCGCCTTGAGAACCAATGTAATACGGGTTGTCGTTGAAGCGCGCTTGATACATCTGAGTGCTAAACAATACGTTCTCAGACAAGGCATAGTTAAAAGCCGATAGAAAACCGACGTAACTGTCTTTGTCTGAATAGAGTGCCATACCAAACAGAGCGGCTTGAGGTTGCCAAACACCCTTTGCGACACCCGCAACCCCAAAGGTGTTACCCATGGTTTCGGTGCTGAAGTAGAAAGGGACAAAAGCTGAATCTTTTTCTTCACTCGCAGCGGAAGAAGAAAAGCTGACACCGAGTAATGTCATTGCAGACATTAGCCAGCTTCGAGTCGTTCGCTTGAACATAATTTACTTATCAAGATCCATGATTACTTCACATATTCCATCGCAACACGCGAAGTCAGCTTAGTGACTAACTCGTAAGCGATAGTGCCGATATGTTCAGCCACTTCTTCTGAAGGTAAATCTTTACCCCACAGAGTCGCTTCATCGCCGACTTTATCTGCCGCATCAGGGCCTAGATCAACTGTTAGCATGTCCATGGACACACGCCCTGCGATTGGTACTTTTCGTCCATTAACGAATACTGGGGTGCCGTTAGGTGCAGTGCGAGGATAACCATCGCCGTAACCAATTGCGATAACACCAACCTTGGTATCACGTTCACAGGTCCAGTTTCCGCCATAACCCACACTTTCACCGGCTTTCACATCGCGAACGGCAATTAGGTGTGAGGTCAAGGTCATCACAGGCAAAAATCCAAGCTCTTGCGCTGATTTATCAACAAACGGAGAGACACCGTAAGATATGATTCCCGGACGAACCCAATCAAGGTGGCTGTCTGGCCAAGCGAGTAAACCCGCAGAGGCAGCAAGTGAACGCTCCCCTTCACAACCTTCAGTAAGCGACAAGAAAAGCTCTGTCTGTTCAACGGTGGTTGCTCTATCCAGTTCATCAGCACAACCGAAGTGGCTCATGTAACGTAGAGGTTTGGCAACATTCGCACATTGATGCAAACGCTCAACAAAGTTTTGGTATTGCTCAGGGCGAACACCTAATCGGTGCATACCACTGTCGACTTTTAGCCATACCACAACGGGTGTTTCCAAATCCGCATTCTCTAGCGCGCTTAATTGCTCTTCACAATGCACCACCGTTTGAATGTTATTGGTCACCAAGATTGGCAAATCGCCCGAAGAGTAAAATCCTTCCAACAACAAAATAGGTTTAACAATGCCACCAGCACGAAGTTGTAACGCTTCTTCAATACGCGCCACACCAAAAGCATCAGAGCTTTTTGAATGCTTGGCTATATGCAGTAAGCCGTGTCCGTAGCCATTGGCTTTCACAACAGACATGACCTTGCACTGAGGAGCCTTCGACTTTATCTGGTTCAGGTTATGTTCGAGCGCATTTAAGTCAATGCTCGCCGTCGCCGCTTTCATGTAAGTCATTAGCGATTACTCATCATCAAATGCAGGGCCTGCATAGTTATCAAATCGGGAGTGTTGGCCTTGGAACGTAAGACGAACCGAACCGATCGGACCGTTACGTTGCTTACCAAGGATGATCTCAGCAATGCCTTTCAAGGAACTATCTGGGTTATAAACCTCATCACGATAGATGAACATGATCAAATCGGCATCTTGCTCAATCGAACCTGATTCACGCAAATCCGAGTTTACTGGGCGCTTATCAGCACGTTGCTCTAGGGAACGGTTAAGCTGAGAAAGTGCCACAACCGGAACGTTGAGCTCTTTTGCTAACGCTTTCAATGAGCGAGAAATCTCGGCGATTTCAAGAGTACGGTTATCAGATAACGAAGGTACACGCATTAATTGAAGGTAATCTATCATGATCATAGAGATACCATCGTGTTCACGAGCGATACGTCGAGCACGAGAACGCACTTCTGTTGGCGTTAGACCCGAGCTGTCATCGATATACATATTCTTCTTATCCATAAGAATACCCATACTCGACGAGATACGAGCCCAATCTTCATCATCTAGCTGACCAGTACGAATCTTGGTTTGGTCTACGCGAGAAAGTGACGCAAGCATACGCATCATCAGCTGTTCGGCTGGCATCTCTAGCGAGAAGATTAAAACCGGTTTGTCTTGCTTCATCGCCGCGTTTTCACACAAGTTCATCGCAAATGTGGTTTTACCCATCGATGGACGAGCAGCAACAATAATTAAGTCAGAGCCTTGTAGACCTGCTGTTTTCTTGTTGAGGTCGTTGAAGCCAGTATCGACACCTGTCACACCATCTTGCGGCGTTTTGTATAGGATCTCGATACGTTCTAGCGTCTTCTCTAGAATGCTATCAACGTTTTGTGGACCTTCGTTTTCACTTGCACGGCCTTCGGCAATCGCGAAGACTTTACTTTCAGCAAGATCAACCAGCTCTTCCGAAGTACGACCTTGAGGGTCATAACCAGAATCAGCAATCTCATTCGCGACACCAATCAGGCTACGAACAAGTGCACGTTGCGCTACGATATCCGCATACGCATTGATGTTTGCGGCACTTGGTGTGTTTTTCGCTAAGTCAGCAAGGTAAGCAAAGCCACCCACTTCTTCAAGTTGCTCACGCAGCTCTAAATGTTCAGAGAGTGTAATAAGATCCAGAGGAGAACTTTCTTCAAGGATATCCTTTACCGCTTCAAAGATCAGACGGTGAGGACGGCTATAAAAGTCTTTGGCCACAACCTTTTCGGCAACTGTATCCCAGCGTTCGTTATCTAATAACAAACCGCCAATAACAGATTGCTCAGCTTCTAATGAATGTGGCGGGACCTTGATGGCGTCCACCTGATCGTTGGCTGGTTTCTGACTTTTGGTATCCACTATGACTACACTCAATAACTAATAATGATCGTTCATTATACCCAAGAACATCCGTTTGTAATCCGATCCTATGAGTTTGTTTTATTCTTCAGGAAGAATTTACCTATTGCTGACGGAATTAACCAAGGGTAGCATTACGATCCTGCCATTCACTCACTGTATAACTAGAGGTATGCGTGTCCAAATTATTGGCTCTGAGCACTGGTATTCTAAGCACTGGTCTCCTGAGCGCTCCGATGGCCTTAGCTGATGATGCTAAAGACTCTGTTGATGCTAATACCTCTGTTGATTCTATTCTCGACTCTATAGTAGTACCAGAAACTACAGCTGAGCCGATCGTCGTTGCACCGACACCTGAAGAAAAAGAGTTGGATATCGCACCGAGTGATACAAGTGATACAGAACTACCGAGCCCGCTAAAAACGGAAGTCGAATTTGGATATCAGTCGCATACTGGTAACTCTGATTCACGAGCGCTTAACGCACGCCTTAACGGTGAGTACACGGCTGGCCGTCATAGAACCAGTGGTGAATGGAAATACTACAACCTCTACAAAGATGGCGAAGAAGATAAAAGGCAATCGACTTACTCAGCTCAGAGTGACTACAAGTTAAGCCCTAAAACCTACCTTTACGGCAGTTTCAAAGGAGTCGACTCGAGATACAGTGCTTACTTTAAGGACTACACAATTTCGAGTGGTCTGGGTTACCAGTTTTCGAATACCGAAGAGTTTGTGTTGGAAGTCGAAGTGGGACCAGGTTTTCGTTACCAAGAACCGAACCTTGATGAGATTGATGATGATGACATCATCTTCCCAGAGATTGTTGAAGAGGCAATTTTCCGTGGCAACGTGAATACGTCATGGCAGGTGTTGAAGAATTTGCAGCTCAAGGCAGACGTGACGCTTGTCTCTGGTCACAGTAACCTAAAGTTTGATACTGAGTTAGAAGCCATCAACGATATTACTGACAATATCGCGCTGAAGATCGCTCACTCTCGCCAGTACCACGATAAAGTGCCTGAAGGCTTAAGCAAACAAGACTCTGTTCTATCGATCAACTTGCTCTTCCAGTTCTAATCTTAGGCCACCTCTAACCTGAGAACAACTTGTTCAGCAATAACAGCTTATGGATCACCGTAAGCTTTTTACCTACTGTAGCCCTTCCTTGTACTTTCCTATATTCCAGACATAAAAAAACACCAGCCGAAGCTGGTGTTTAAAACTTTCAAAAGAAAGAATTCGTCTTGGTACTGAAATTACTCAGCTGCAACGATAGCGATTTTCGCAGTAGCAAAAACTTCAGAGTGAAGTTGGATGCTTACTTCGAATTCGCCGATGTTACGTAGAGCGCCTTCAGGTAGGCGTACTTCGCTCTTAGCTACTGCAACACCTGCCGCTGTAATAGCGTCAGCGATGTCACGAGTACCGATAGAACCGAATAGTTTACCTTCGTCACCAGCTTTAGAAGCGATTGTAACGCCTTCTAGAGTGTTAACGCTCTCTGCACGAGCTTCAGCAGCAACTAGTTGCTCAGCAACTTTAGCTTCTAGTTCAGCACGACGAGTTTCGAACATAGCAACGTTGTCTTTAGTTGCCATAACTGCTTTACCCTGTGGGATAAGGAAGTTACGAGCGTAACCAGATTTAACGTTTACTTGGTCGCCAAGGCCACCTAGGTTACCGATCTTATCAAGTAGAATAACTTGCATTATCTTAGTCCTCTTAAACTATTATTAACTATTACCGATTACTGATGCTTGTCAGTGTACGGTAGTAGAGCTAGGTAACGAGAACGCTTGATAGCGCGAGCTAGTTGACGCTGGTACTTAGCGCTTGTACCAGTGATACGGCTAGGTACGATTTTACCAGCTTCAGTGATGTAGTTTTTAAGAGTTGCTACGTCTTTGTAGTCAATCTCTTGTACGCCTTCTGCAGTGAAACGGCAGAATTTACGACGACGGAAGAAACGAGCCATGGGCTATCTCCTGATCTTAAATTTAGTAAAGCGGTCTTTCACAATTATCGAAATAACTATCAATGACCTAAAACAAGTTGAGAATTTTTTAAGGCGTTAAGCCAAAAAAGAATTACTCAGCAGCTGCTTCTGGTTTAGCTTCTGTACGCTCTTCGCGACGAGGAGCACGCTCTGCACGCTCTTCTTTTTGCTTAAGCATAATAGATTGCTCAGTCACAGCGCCTTTAGTGCGCATGATCATGTTACGTAGAACTGCATCGTTGAAACGGAAAGCAGTTTCTAGCTCGTCAATCACTTCTTGACCAGCTTCAACGTTCATAAGAACGTAGTGAGCTTTGTGAAGCTTGTTGATTGGGTAAGCCATTTGACGACGACCCCAGTCTTCTAGACGGTGGATAGTACCGCCAGCTTCAGTGATAGAACCAGTGTAACGCTCGATCATGCCAGCAACTTGCTCGCTTTGATCAGGGTGAACCATGAATACGATTTCGTAATGACGCATTTGGTTGCTCCTTACGGATTATTAGCTTCCACGAGTGGCCCGGTCGTCCAGAGGAAGCAAGGAACTAAAGATAAATGACCGAGTTTTAAGGACGGCAAATGTTATAGAAAGAACCCGGTATTGGCAAGCGCTATTTGGTGAATAATGAAACAGTTTTTCTGTCGCCATCTAGCCATCCGACAAACCGATGGATTTTGCTATAACAGCCTAAAAAGAAACGCCCACCAGCAAGTGGTGAGCGCTAATAAATTCATAGACTTAAAGCAGCGTTAACGCATTACTGAGCTAAACGCTGTCTTACCGCTTCGAACAGGCAAATACCCGACGCCACAGAAACATTTAAGCTCGATACGCTACCTGCCATTGGAATCTTAATCAGATCATCGCAAGTTTCACGAGTTAAACGACGCATACCGTCACCTTCTGCACCCATAACTACCGCAAGAGGACCCGTTAGCTTCGCTTGATAGATATCATGCGTTGCTTCACCTGCCGTACCCACAAACCATACGCCCTGCTCTTGCAGTGCACGCATTGTGCGAGCTAGGTTGGTTACGCGCACGAGAGGAACCGTTTCAGCTGCGCCACATGCAACCTTGCTTACCGTTGCTGTTAACGGCGAAGAGCGATCTTTAGGTACGATAACAGCAGCGACACCTGCGGCATCCGCGTTACGTAGACAAGCGCCTAGGTTATGAGGGTCTGTTACGCCGTCTAGAACTAACAGCAAAGGCTGTTCGTGCTGCGCTAGGATATCGTCTAGGTGAGTTTCATTAAGCTGCTTAGCAGGCTTCACCTTAGCAATAAGACCTTGGTGATTCGCACCTTGTGCTTTTTCATCCAACGGCTTACGACCCATCTGTTGAATCGACACACCAAACTGTTGCAGTTGGTTCAGTAATGGAAGAAGACGCTCGTCTTGGCGACCTTTCAATACATACGCTTCGATAAAACGTGCAGGATCTTTTTCTAGTACGGCTTTCACCGCGTGAATACCGTAAATAAATTCGTTACTCATTGTCTCAAGTTACTCTTATTGCTCAGAGAAGAATGACATCAATGCCGATGCATCCCTCTCTGTGTTGTTCATTTCGAGAGTAGCGTCTTACGCCTGATACTCTCGCATTAAAGTCATTTCACACTAAATCAGTAGGCGCTAAACCTGATTAGCAGAGCGCCTTATTAGCCTTAAGATTTATCAGTCTTAAGAGTTATCAGCCTTTGGCTTACGGCTTGCAGCACGCTTTTTCTTAGCGCGAGCTTTAGCAGCACCGGTTTTATTCGCTGGCTTTTTCTTCTTAGCAGGGCCTTCGCTGCTTCCGTCAGGTCGCTTAGTTGGCTCAACCATAGGCTTCGCTGATACACCTGGCTTATTACTCTTCACTGCTGAGCGCTTCTTGCTTTTCGCCTTTTTCATCGCTTCTGCTGCACGCTTCTTGGCTGTTTTGCCTTTGCCACGCGGCTGACGATCAGTGTCTTCTAAGTCAAAGTCGATTTGGCGAGTTTCTAAATTAACCGCAGAAACCTTCACTTTAACCGAATCACCCAAGCGGTAGATATTACCTGAGCTTTCACCCACTAGACGCTGACCAACAGCATCAAATTGGTAGTAATCATTCGCTAGCGCTGAGATGTGTACCAAGCCATCAATGTGCAGTTCAGTTAGACGAACAAAGAAGCCAAAACCAGTCACGTTGGCAATCACACCATCCATCACCTCACCGACATGGTCTTGCATGTATTCACACTTCAACCAGTCGTTTACTTCACGCGTTGCGTCATCAGCACGACGTTCAGTCATTGAACACTGCTCACCGTAGAAGTCCATATCATCGAAAGTGTAGTGGTAACCACCAGTTGGCGTCCAACGTTCGCTGTTACGACCTTCTTCTTTCGCAATAAGGTACTTAATCGCACGGTGCAATAGCAAATCTGGGTAACGACGAATTGGCGAGGTAAAGTGAGCATAGCGTTTAAGAGCTAAACCAAAGTGACCCGCGTTATCCGCGTTGTATACCGCTTGCTTCATTGAGCGTAGCAGCATAGTTTGGATTAATTCACGGTCTTCACGTTCATTAATCTGTTGCATCAGTTGTGCATAGTCTACTGGTGATGGCGACAGACCACCTTCCAGTGTTAAACCTAATTCACTTAAAAAGCTCTTGAAGCCCATTAAGCGCTCTTCGCCCGGAGTTTCGTGAACACGGTACAGAGCAGGCTCTTTCGCTTTCTCTACGTAAGATGCCGATGCGATGTTCGCCAGAATCATACACTCTTCGATGATCTTGTGTGCATCGTTACGAATTACTGGCTCAATACGGTCGATCTTACGATCCGCATTGAAGATAAACTTAGTTTCTACCGTTTCAAATTCAATCGCACCACGTTCGTCACGCGTTTTCTTAAGCACCTTATACATCTTATGAAGCTCTTCAAGATGTGGTACTTCAGGTTCGTAACGCTCACGTAATTCTTCATTGCCATCTAAGATCGCGCCTACTTTGTTATAAGTAAGACGAGCATGAGAATTCATTACCGCTTCGTAGTGCTTGTAGCCTGACAGTTTACCTTTGTCTGAGATAGTCATCTCACACACCATACATAAACGGTCTACCTGAGGGTTCAATGAACACAAACCATTTGAAAGCACTTCTGGCAGCATTGGCACGACTTGTGACGGGAAGTATACCGAGTTACCACGGTTAATCGCTTCTTTGTCTAGCGCTGTATCTGGGCGAACGTAGTAACTTACGTCAGCAATCGCTACCCATAGACGCCAGCCGCCGCCTTTCTTCGCTTCACAGTAAACCGCATCATCGAAGTCACGCGCATCTTCACCATCAATGGTAACCAATGGCAGTTTACGCAGGTCTACACGTCCTTCTTTTGCTTCTTCAGGAACATGCTCACCTAGGTTTTCGATTTGCTTATCTACCGCTTCAGGCCACTCTTGTGGGATCTGGTGAGTACGGATCGCAATCTGCGTTTCCATACCCGGCGCCATGTTTTCACCAAGAACTTCGGTTACTTTCCCCATCATGTTACGAGAACGACCACCGCGATCCGTAATTTCAATCACAACCACATTACCCATTCGAGCACCGCCTTTATGCTCAGTAGGGATCTGGATGTCGTGACTAATACGCGAATCATCAGCAACAACGTAAGAATGGCCGTACTCTAGGAAGAAGCGACCAACAAGTGGCGTTTTACGCTCTTCAAGCACACGAACCAAGCGACCTTCACGACGGCCACGCTTACTGTTGTCAGTAGGCTGAACCAATACGTAATCACCGTGCATGATGGTTTTCATCTGATGATGCGGCAGCACGATATCATTGTCTTTACCTACACTGCCGTCTGGGCGAACCCAACCATGACCGTCTTTATGACCAATCACATAGCCTTTGATCAGTTCCATCTTCTCAGGCAATGCGTAGCACTGACGACGAGTAAAGATAAGCTGTCCATCACGCTCCATTGCACGTAAACGACGACGCAGCCCTTCATATTGTTCCTCTCCAGCAAGACCCAAAGCTTCGAATAGATCGTTGCGGTTCATCGGAATATTCGCGTCTGTTAGAAACGAAATAATGAACTCTCGGCTTGGTACTGGGTTATCGTAATTTTTCGACTCTCGGTCGGCAAAAGGATCAACAGTGGTTGTCGCTGTCGTATTTTCTGACGTTGGTGTGTTTTTTGACATAGGCGGGCCTGCTTAAGCAAGGAAGGTATATACCCCTAGTATATCTGATGCTAGGGGTAAGCTACAGATATGCTTTAGAAAACACTCAAATAACCTCAGATTGATACATATCTTCACTTTGTGAAACATCGCTTCATAGACGTGGATTATCATCAAAATTTCAAGCAAACGATAAAACAAACGTTTGCGCCATGAATGAAATACACTATTATCCACGCACTTTACCAACTCCTGTTCTGGGTATGATATGAAACTAAAACGCACTTTATTGGCTTCAGCTATGGCGAGCCTAGCGCTGTTCCCATTCGCAAGTTCGGCAATGGAAAAGGCTGACCTGATGATTACCGATGCGATGGTTCTAACCATGAACCAAGACAAAACGGTTTATGAAAGCGGTACTGTTGTCGTCAAAGACAACAAAATCATTGCGGTTGGTGATGCTTCGCTAGAGAAGCAGTACCAAGCTAAGCAAGTGTTAGACGTTGATGGCGATATCGTTATGCCAGGTCTCATCAATACCCATACTCATGTATCAATGACAGTTTTTCGTTCGTTGGCCGATGATGTGCCAGATCGCCTACACCGCTACATCTTCCCGCTAGAGAAGAAGCTAGTATCGCGAGACATGGTACGCATTGGTGCCAACCTAGGTAACGTTGAAATGGTGAAAGGCGGTGTGACCACTTACGCCGACATGTACTACTTCGAAGATGAAGTCGCAAAAACCGTCGATAAGATCGGTATGCGTGCCATCCTAGGTGAAACGGTGATTAAGTTCCCAGTCGCCGATGCGGCCAACGCCGAAGAAGGCATTAAGTACGCGTTGAACTTCATTGAAGAATACAAAGATCACCCACGCATCACACCAGCGTTTGCCCCGCATGCGCCTTACACCAACACCACAGAGATCCTTCAGAAAATATCTAAACTATCCCTAGAATTAGATGTTCCAGTAATGATTCACCTTGCAGAATCACACCGTGAAGAAGAGAAAATCGCAGAGCGTTCTGATGGATTGTCCCCGGTTCAATACATGGACAGCATTGGCGCACTCAACAAGAACTTGGTGGGTGCACACATGATCCTCGTTGACGAACATGATATCGAACTGGTGAAGAAATCGGATATGGGTGTGGCTCATAACATGAGTGCTAACATCAAGTCAGCAAAAGGTGTATCACCTGCCCTTAAGATGTATGACGAGAACGTGCGTATCGGTTTAGGTACTGATGGCCCAATGTCTGGTAACACACTGAGCACCATTGATGAGTTCAACCAAGTCGCTAAGGTTCACAAGCTAGTTAACAAAGATCGTGCTGCGATGCCGCCGATCAAAGTGATCGACATGGCGACCATGGGCGCAGCAAAAGCGCTGCACATGGAAGATAAGATCGGCTCTCTTGAAGCAGGTAAACTCGCCGACATCATAGTGATCGATACTAAGGCGCCAAACATGGTTCCAGTCTACAACCCATACTCAGCACTGGTGTACTCAGCTAACTCAGGCAATGTTCGTCACTCCATCGTTGATGGCAAGATCATCATGCAAGATCGCGACATGCTAACGGTAGACGAAGATAAGATTCGTCAAGAAGCACTCGATTTCACCAAGGCTGTTCGTGAAACGGTGATTGAGTCTGGTGAGGTGGTTCAATAACGCTACCGAATTAGATAAACGGTTTTCCGTTCAGATCAAAAAAGGCCTCGCTGATGAATCTCAGCGAGGCCTTTTTAATACGAGTTTTTTAGATGATTAACGAGTGCAGTCATTAATCATCATTGCTCATTCAATAATCTGTCTTACCAGAACACGTCTCGACGTTTTGCTCGAGCAATAATATTGTCTGGCATTCTCTGTTCCAGACCGCTACGAAGCACAGTGATACGTCTGTGTTGTCTTTGATCTGCGGTTACCGAGTTATACAACCAACGGTAAGCATCTTCATAATCCAATGGGCTACCGTAGTCACGTAACAAGAGTTCCGCTAAGTGAATGCTCGCACTTAAGTTGCCCATAGAGGCCGCTTCACGTAGATACGGAATCGCACGCTCTTGATCTTGTTGTACCAAAGTACCACGAGAGTAATAACGACCTAACTGCTCTAATGCAGCGGGTAAACCTTGATGTGCCGCGTTTTCCATATAGTAAAGGCCAAGCTCTACATCTTGTGGAACACACACACCCCAAGCCAACATATCACCGTATAAAAACTCATAAGAAGGCAAGCTAATACGCGTTGCACGAGCAACGATATCTTCAACTAACTGGCACTTATCAGCTTTCACTCGCTCTAGATGTTGATTATTTTCGATTAAATTAATCAGCTCAGCTTCTGTATATATTGGAACGGGCTCTCCCACATCAGCCAAATTAGCATGACTCAAGGGTGAGCTCAGCGCCATTATTAATGAAGCTGCCACAATTCGTAGCTTCATACCTGCACTCTATTATCTTTCGCTAAAGTTATCTATTGAGGGGTGCAGAGGATTTCTACACGCACAAAACAGGGTGAACTTCACTTTCCATGATATCTGTATCGGCAATAACCCCGACGGCTTTAGACAAAACTTGCCGCTAATGGGCAATATTTTGCCTGATGACGCTTAAAAGATCACCATCAAAGAGTGAACGGCTAAATTGCAGGTATTAAAAAGCCGACTTAATAAAGTCGGCTTTTAGAAAACTATTTTATTATCAAAGCACTGTTCGTGCCTGGTAATCACTCAGCAGGCATTATGCGCCGTATGGGTGAACCTTGATGATAGTTTCGTTACGATCTGGGCCAGTTGATACGATATCAATTGGAACGCCAGTTAGGTCTTCGATACGCTTGATGTAATCTAGAGCAGCTTGTGGAAGCGCGTCGATAGATTTAGCACCAAATGTGTTTTCAGACCAACCAGGCATTGTTTCGTAGATTGGCGTCGCTTCTTCGAATGACTCAGCAGCCATTGGAGAAACTTCTAGGATAGAACCATCTTTCATCTTGTAACCAGTACAGATTTTTAGTTCTTCTAGGCCATCTAGAACGTCTAGTTTAGTTAGACACATACCAGATAGAGAGTTGATTTGGATTGCACGACGCATAGCAACAGCATCGAACCAACCAGTACGACGTAGACGACCAGTTGTTGCGCCAAACTCGTGACCAACATCGCCTAGGTGTTTACCAACTGGGTCTTGCTTCTCAAGGCCATCGTATAGCTCAGTAGGGAATGGACCTGAACCAACACGAGTACAGTAAGCCTTAGTAATACCAAGGATGTAACCGATGTGACGAGGACCGAAACCAGAACCTGCAGCAACACCACCAGCAGTCGTGTTAGAAGACGTTACGTATGGGTAAGTACCGTGGTCGATATCTAGTAGCGTACCTTGAGCACCTTCGAACATGATCTTGTCGCCGCGCTTACGTGCTGCGTCTAGTTCGTCAGTTACGTCGATAACCATCGCAGTTAACATGTCTGCGTAGCTCATCGCTTGCTCAAGAACTTCTTCGTAGCTTACTGTTTCAGCTTTGTAGAAGTGCTCTAGTTGGAAGTTGTGGAATTCCATCACTTCTTTTAGCTTCTCAGCAAATGCTTCTTTATCGAAAAGGTCGCCAACGCGTAGACCGCGACGAGCAACTTTATCTTCGTAAGCAGGACCGATACCACGACCCGTTGTACCGATAGCTTTAGCGCCACGAGCGATTTCACGCGCGTTGTCGATTGCAATGTGGTACGGAAGAATTAGAGGACAAGCTTCAGAGATGAAAAGACGTTCACGTACTGGAATACCGCGATCTTCAAGAGGCTTCATTTCTTTTAGAAGTGCGTCAGGCGATAATACTACACCGTTACCAATAACACATTTAACGTTATTACGTAGGATGCCTGATGGAATTAAGTGAAGAACGGTTTTTTCACCGTCAATTACAAGTGTGTGACCTGCATTGTGACCGCCTTGGTAGCGAACCACGTATTTTGCATCTTCAGTTAAAAGGTCAACGATTTTACCTTTACCTTCATCACCCCATTGGGTGCCTAGAACGACTACGTTATTTCCCATCTTTCCAATTTCTGTTGCTAATTAAAAATGGATTCTAGCACTGAATCACACTTCTTGCAGTCACTTTTTGTTCATAAACGTTAACGCTGTACAAAAATAAACCCGCCATAACTGGGGGCAGATGTGTAAAGATACTGATATCATTGCTTTTTTACAGACAAAAGGCAGAACCATGTCTCAATCAATTTGGCTCGCTATTGGGCTCGTACTTATTGTGGAAGGGCTCGGCCCCTTGATTGCACCCAATGGCTGGAGAAACATGGTCGCGCAACTGAGCGAGCAACCAGACACGCAACTGCGCCGCATTGGAGGCTGTCTTGTGGTGGCTGGAGCGGTTATCGCTTTCATGACCTACCGTTAGTTTCTATAAGTACTAATCTGTTTATAAGTACCACTCTGTTAAGCGCCTTCCCTCGCGCCCCAATAGTGAATCCACAAACATGTCTCCTCCTGAAAGAAGTCATAGAAAACAAAAAGGCTCCCACAATGGGAGCCTTTTAAGTTTTAACGTATTTTGCTTATTAAGCTAAGCATTCGCTAACGCATCAGCTTATTTTGCTGGAGCGCCGCTTGCTTGATTCATGTATTGGAAGAAGTCAGTCTTCGGATCCAGTACTAGAATGTCGCTCTTATCGCTAAATGATGTCTCATAAGCTTGCAATGAACGCATGAAGCCGTAGAACTCAGGATCTTTGCTGAACGCATCAGAGTAGATCTTCGCTGCTTCTGCATCCGCATCACCACGAGTGATTCGAGCTGTACGGTCAGCTTCAGCAAGAACTGTTGCCACTTCTAGCTCAGCTTGAGCACGGATAACTTCCGCTTTCTCACGACCTTGAGAACGGTGTCTACGAGCAACCGATTCACGTTCTGCACGCATACGGCGGTAGATAGATTCACTGATTTCGTCAGGAAGGTTAATCTTCTTCATACGAAAATCAACAACTTCAACACCTAAATCAGCCATCGCACTTTCTGCCGTTCCAGACAAAACGTTTTCCATGATCTTATCGCGTTCGCCATCAACTTCTAGTGCTTCTGCAGCCGCTACCGTTGTGACGACTTCGCTATCAGCAGAGTCTGGCAGGATGTCCTTGTTACGAGGGCCTGACACGATCTGCTTAATTTCACGAGAACCAATTTCAGAACGAAGAACATCTGTCACTTTACGCTCAAGAAGTGCTTCTGCCGTCATGATATTACCGCCACCGGTACTCAGATAGAAACGTCCAAAATCAGCAATACGCCATTTTGCGTAAGTATCAATTAGAACGTCTTTTTTCTCTGATGTTACGAAACGGTCAGAACGGCCATCCATCGTTTGAATACGAGCATCAAGTACTTTTACGCGATCAAACATCGGTAGTTTAAAGTGCAGACCTGGTTCATAGATTCGTGATACGCCGTTGTCATCGAGAACTCGACCAAAACGAATTACCATGCCACGCTCACCTTCTTGAATCACAAACACTGACATCAATAGAAGGGCAATCGTCACAACTAATACAGGGATCATTAATTTACGCATTATTAGTATCTCCCTTGGCGTGAACTGTCTGAACGAGTTTGAGTGCTAGGCTTTGGATCCGCTTGAGTTTCTAACTCAATTTGATCGTAAGTTGATGATGCTTTTGCAGGGCGAGAGCCCGACTGAGAACCACCTTGTGCGCCTAGCTTATCAATTGGTAGGTATAGCAAGTTACCGCTTGATTCAGAATCAATCAGGACTTTCGATGTGCTTGAGTACACTTTTTCCATTGTATCTAGGTACATACGGTTACGTGTTACTTCAGGAGCAGCTTGGTATTCAGGTAGCAGTTTCTCGAATTGAGCAACTTGACCTAGAGCACCATTAACTGTGCGCTCTGAGTAACCCACCGCTTCTTTCTTCAAACGCTCAGCACGACCTGTTGCTTTTGGAAGAATGTCATTTCGGTAAGCTTCAGCTTCACGTTCAAAACGCTCTTCATCCTCACGAGCCGCGATAGCATCATCAAATGCATCTTTCACTTGCTCAGGTGGACGTGCTGACTGGAAGTTCACATCAACAATCAGAATACCCATATCGTAGCTATCAATAATACGGTTCAACGTTTCTTGAGTGCTTTGACGAATCTGCTGACGACCACTTGTCAGGATACTATCCATTAGTGAGTCACCAATTACCGCACGAAGCGCAGAATCGGTTGCTTGGCGTAAACTGTCGTCTGCATTCGTTACACGATACAAGTACTTGTATGGGTCAGAAACACGGTATTGAACACCCATTTCAACGGTCACAACGTTTTCATCTTTCGTTAGCATCGTGCCAGCAGCACGTAGAGAACGAATCGCTTGAACGTTTACTAGTTGCTCATCACTGATTTCATCGATGAAGCGTGGGTGCCAGTTAAGACCAGGTTCTTCGATACGGTCGAACTGACCCAGTCGAAGTACTACTGCTCTTTCTGCTTCGCCAACAGTGTAGAAACCAGCGAAGAACCAGATAGCAATAGCAATAACGGCAATGACACCAAAGCCAATTGCACCGCCACCACCAATAGATGGTCCGTTGCTGTTGCCACCTTTTTTACCAAACTTGCCACCTAACTTTTGACTTAGTTTACTAAACACTTCGTCTAGATCTGGCGGTCCTTGATCTCGGCCGCCGCGATTATTTTTATTACCCCAAGGGTCATTATCGCGGCCGTTATTATCGCCGTTGTTGTTATTTCCAGGCTCATTCCACGCCATTAGAAAGCTCCATCATTTGATATGACGTTATACTGTAGCAGTCTCTTTGGTAACGATAAAGTCACCTAAGAGCGCCCCTTCTCTTTTTTCAAGTTTAGACCAATCTATTTGTTGCATTCGGATATCTATCAACAAGTTACCATTTTCATCATACTCTTCCTGTTGAATACATTTCATCTCGAAGAATAAGCTGCGAATACGGCCCTGATGTTGATGTGGAATACACAACCGGAATTGAACCATCTGGCTAGCTAAACGCTCAGTTAAAGCTTCAAACAGCAGTTCAATACCTTCTCCTTCCATTGCAGAAACCCAAACAGCGCGAGGTGCGCCCTCTTCGTCTCTTTCAATTCGAGGTTTTTGGTCTTCCATGCAGTCAATTTTGTTCATGACTACAAGGGTTGGCACTTCATGAGCATCGATTTCTTCTAATACTTCATGAACAGCCTGAATGTTCTCACGAAAACGGTCATCACTGGCATCAACAACATGTAACAAAATGTCAGCTTCCTGCGTCTCTTGTAATGTTGCCTTGAACGCAGCGACCAAGTCGTGTGGTAGATGACGGATAAAACCTACGGTATCTGCGAGAATTGCAGGCCCGACATCTGCCAAATCAATCTTACGTAGTGTTGGGTCTAGGGTTGCAAACAGTTGGTCTGCCGCATAAACACCAGCACTTGTGATGCGATTGAAAAGTGTTGATTTCCCTGCGTTGGTATAACCAACCAAAGAAATTGTTGGGATTTCAGCTCGATTACGAGCACGTCGTCCTTGTTCACGCTGTTTAGCAACTTTCGCTAAACGACGTAGTATTGCCTTTATACGGTCACGCAACAAACGTCGATCGGTTTCCAGTTGAGTTTCACCTGGACCACGAAGACCAATACCACCTTTCTGCCTTTCAAGGTGAGTCCAACCACGAATCAATCGGGTAGAGATATGACGAAGCTGAGCGAGCTCAACTTGTAGCTTACCTTCATGAGTTCGCGCACGTTGTGCAAAAATATCTAAGATCAAACCCGTGCGATCAATCACACGACATTTACACAATTGCTCGAGGTTGCGCTCTTGGGCAGGGGAGAGGGAGTGGTTAAAAATCACAATTTCAGCACCGGTTAGCTGAACAGCTTGTGCGATTTCTAGGGCTTTACCTTCTCCAACGTAGTATTTAGGGAGTGGGGATTGTCGGCTACCAGTAATCACTTGTAGCGTTTCTACCCCCGCTGAGGAGACCAGCATTTCACATTCGCTTAGATCTTCCCATTCTCCCTCTTGCGTGAAGTTGATATGAACAAGTACGGCTCGCTCGCCGGATTCATAACGGTCAAACAAGCAACCAACTCCTTATTACAGCGCAAGCTGTACAAATTGAACGATTAATCTTCAGTCTTCTCTGGACGATCAGATGGCGTGCGTTGCTCGCCGCTGTGGTGACTAACTGCGCGAGCAGGTACCACAGTAGAAATCGCATGCTTGTAAACCATTTGGTTTACTGTGTTCTTCAATAAGATCACGAATTGATCGAAAGACTCGATCTGACCTTGCAGCTTAATGCCGTTAACAAGATAGATAGAGACTGGAATGCGCTCACGACGGAGTGCATTTAGGAATGGGTCTTGTAGCGATTGCCCCTTAGCCATTTTATTTTCCTTATTTGTATTTTGTTGTAATTATTTAGCTAGTGGTGCACAAAAAGGTGCGGCCTTTGCATCTGAGCTAAATGAATAAAAAAACTCCGTTGTTATTGAAAGGCTGTGATTTTTTAAAAGCCTCAATAACGGATCCTTTCCAGAGTATATTCACGCAAAAGCGATCACATTATACACAGCAATACTAATCAGATGCTATTGCATCTGAAAGAGTTTCTAACGCTTGATCAATGTTTTCGCTATCTAACCAAGTTAAATCATCCCAACTGCGCAACCAGGTGATTTGTCGCTTGGCCAACTGACGGGTTGCACAGACACCACGGAAAACCGCTTCGTCTAAATCACAATTACCGTCTAAATAATCCCACATCTGCCTATAACCAACGCATCGGATCGATGGCAGTTCAGGGTGAAGATCTTCTCTGGCGTACAACGCCTTCATTTCATCTTCAAACCCAGCTTCTATCATCTTCTCGAAACGCAGCTCAATGCGGCGATGGAGTTCAGTCCTTTCCTTGGGAGCTATTGCAAATTGTTTTACACGAAATGGCAGGCTATCGCCTTTCGTTTGAGTTAGCTCTGTTAATGTTTTACCCGAAATTCGGTAAACTTCCAATGCCCTTGAAAGCCTTTGTGGATCATTTGGGTGTATTCTTTCAGCGGATACGGGATCTATCTCTCTTAATTGATCGTGCAATGCCTGCCAACCTTGTTCGATAGATTCCGCTTCAATCTGCTTACGAATCTCTTGATCCGCGGCTGGTAATGGCGATAAACCTTCCAACAATGCTTTGTAGTACAGCATTGTGCCACCAACAAGTAACGGGATTTTGCCTTCCGCTACAATCTTATTCATTTCATTGATCGCATCACGACGAAAATCTGCCGCAGAATACGCTTCGCTTGGATCCAAAATATCAATCAAGCGATGAGGCGCGAGCTCAAGCTCTTCCGCATCCGGTTTAGCGGTACCAATATCCATGTCTTTGTAGATCAATGCCGAATCGACGCTGATGATCTCTACAGGGTATTTCTGACGTAAGCGGATAGCTAAATCTGTTTTTCCTGACGCCGTTGGGCCCATTAAAAACAACGCTAAAGGTAATTTTTCAGTCATGATATTTTGTATTTGCTTCTCTGTTTTAGCGCTTTTTAGCAAAGGGCTTTGTGTCGCGACGTATTCAGCTAAAAAGACAAAGGTCGTCGCGAAAAAATTAAACCGTAAACGCGGCTATAGTCGCTGAAAAGTCGATAGGATTAACAAACTCTGGATCATCTAATGGAAGTAGACCATGCCAAAGTTGTTCTAGTTCCCCAACTAGTTGAACCGCTTCAGATAAAGTGTAGTCGCTTTTTACTTGTGCGGTTTGAATCCCGATCCAGTTAACCAAAGCTGACAACATGTCATTAGGTTGCTTCACTGCACCCTGGGCATTTATTGAAGCCGCGTAAGATAACAGATCTGGGATCAAAATTTGTAAGTTTTGCTGCCTTAAAGGAGAAGGCACGCCCATCACCATTACCGCCTCGCTGTTTCGCGCCTTAAGCTCAATCCCCAGTAATGCCAGAGTTTGACTCAGCGCCTTAGCAACTTCGACAAGTTCACTACCCAGCTTAATCGATAAAGGCACCAATAGTGGTTGGCTTTTTAACGCACCACCTCGAGTATCAAGCTGACCAACAACACGCAATAACTCAGCCTTAGCCAAGGAAACCAGCACACTGCCGTTCTTATTGCCCATTACCAGATACTGACGTTCCACAATCGAGACCGCTTTGCCCAAGTCCGTTACAGGTGCTCTTGGCTTTAAATGAACAGGATTCTGTTGAGCAGGCTTAGCTTCTTTATTTTCTTTATTTTCTAAGTTGTCTCTGGTTTCTACTGGTGCCACATGCTCTTGAGAAAGTGAAGGCTGTACAACTTGCTCATCAAAATCTGGCGTTTTCAGAAGCTCTTTATAGGCTTTCACTTCTCGCTTAGATGGCGCGGGTTCACCATGATGTTGGTGTGGCTCTTTCTCTTTTTTAGGTTCAGGTCGAGACTCTATCCACTCTTGGCGAGAGGAACCGGTAAAACTGCTGTCACTAGTAGCCGAGCTTCGGCCAGCAGATGAACTTGAGCTGGTTGATGGAGCATAGTGTCGCCCACCATCATTAACGCTGTGTTGAGGCTTATCAAAAGCGTGCTCTGATTCTGCTTTTCTCGGGTAGGAAGGCGTTTGCTCAATAGCGTGTCGCACCCTATCCGAAACTTGGGTTTGATCCGAACGGCTAAGCATTACGCTTTCTGGCTCAGCGAAACTTGCAACACCATCAACTGCAGAGCTCGTACTATCTTGCTGATGATGAATCACTTCTGACTGATGAAAAGCCGACTGATTGATTGGTGCAGCATCGATCTGCTTGCTCTGTGCTAAACCATCACTCAATGCTTGGTAAATAAAGTCATGCACAAGGCGCGCTTGATGAAAACGCACTTCATGTTTTGCAGGGTGGACATTCACGTCCACCTGATGTGGGTCGAGTTCAATGAACAACACATACGTCGCGAATTGGTCTGGACGCAGGCTGGTTTCGTAGCTTTGACGAATCGCATGATTGATCAGCTTGTCACGCATCATACGACCATTCACATAGCAGTATTGTAGGTCGCTTTGTTGTCTTGCTCCTTCTGGCGTGGTGATCCAGCCATGAAGTTTTAAGCCTTGGTGCTCAAGTTCGATCTTAAGCATATGGCGAACAAAAGGATTGCCACATACCGCAGCGATGCGCTTTTCTGCTTGAACTTCTGTCTTGGCAGCGCGGTACTGACGAATCATCTTGCCGTTATGACGAAGGTTGATCGTCACATCAAAACGACTCAATGCGATGCGTTTAAGCAACTCATCAATATGGGTGAATTCAGTTTTCTCGGTGCGTAAGAATTTGCGGCGTGCTGGCGTATTGAAGAACAGATCCAACACCTCAACCGAAGTACCAATTGGGTGTGCTGCTGGCTGCAGTTTTACCTGCATATCACGACCTTCACTGTGTGCTGCCCAAGCTTGATCTTGAGTGGCAGGGCGTGAAGTCATGGTCAAGCGCGCAACCGAGCTAATACTCGCCAGCGCTTCACCACGGAAACCGAGGCTGACGATCGCCTCTAGGTCATCAAGAGTGTGGATTTTGGAGGTAGCATGACGACTCAGTGCCAAGGCAAGCTCATCTTTTACGATGCCTTTACCATTGTCACGAACGCGGATCATCTTGGCGCCACCTTTCTCGATATCAATATCGATACGAGTGGCACCCGAATCCAAACTGTTCTCAACCAACTCTTTTACAACAGAAGCGGGTCTTTCTACCACCTCACCCGCTGCGATTTGGTTAGCTAACCGAGCTGGCAGTATTTTGATCGTCATATTTATAGCTACCTTACTGCCATTGATGGAAACGCTGCTACGTTTGCACTAGTTCTTATTTTTTATCATTGATATACCTGAAGCTGTTTAGCATTCCCAAGACTACTTGTGAGGAATAATCAACACTTGGCCGATAGCTAGACTGTCAGATCTTAGCTTATTCGCTTGGCGAATGCTGTTGACGCTCACGCCATATTTCGAAGCTATCTTGCCAAGGTAATCACCTCTTGCAACTTTGTGTTTGCGCAGAGGAACATCTTTAACTTCAACCGTAATACGTAACTTTTGGCCTACTCTCACCGTCTCTGATTTCAAACGGTTCTCACGTTTAATATCAGCCACCGACACTTTATAGCGGCTGGCGATCTTACCTAGGTACTCTCCAGACTTAACCGTGTGAGTGATGGTCTTCGTTTTAACCGCACTGCTTGATGATGAAGTTGAAGCACTGCCTGGAATCTTAAGTACTTGGCCAATTGCTAGGCTGCTCGATTTCAGATTGTTGAACTTCATCAACGTCTGTGTCGACGTACCATACTTGCTCGCAATCACAGACAAAGACTCACCACGAGAGACTTTATGTTGGCTCACGCTGCCCGTTGATGACGTTGCGTTAGACAAGATAATCCCTTCAGGCGGGTTAGCCTTCAAATACTTAACCACCGCTTTAGTCACTGCTCGTGCCAATTTATCTTGGTGCGAACGTTGGAAAAGAAGCTTCTCTTCCGTCGGATTCGAAATAAAACCTGTCTCTACCAGTACTGATGGGATCTGTGGTGAACGTAATACTGCTAAGCTGGTGTTAATCGGCTTGCTATTGTGCAGTTTCGCAACCTTACCCATTTCAGACAGAATTGCCGTTGCCAGTTTGTAGCCCTCTTTTTGAGAGTGGCTAAACTGCAAATCAAGCAGGGTTTGGTTTACGTTCTTATCATCAATATTGCTTGTGAACGCTGCACCGCTACCACCAAGCAATTCAGACTGTTTCTCTTTATTCTCAATCCAACGAGAGATCTCTGTATTTGCGCGTCGAGTGTTCAATACAAACACTGAACCACCTCTTGGTTGAGGCGTCGTAAAGGCGTCGGCGTGAATAGAGATCAACAGGTGAGCTTCATTCTCTCGAGCAATCGCAACACGTCGATTCAGGTTCACAAAGTAATCAGCATTACGAGTCATACGAGTTTTGATCCCCGGGACCGCATTCAGTTGAGCTGCTAACTTCTTAGAAATACTCAGAGTCGCGTCTTTTTCGTATTTACGCGTAGGACCAATCGAACCTGGGTCTTCACCACCGTGGCCAGGATCAATCACAATTAGAATATCTTTCTGGCGCTTAACCTGATTAATGTTCTTACTTACCGTTGGCTTACTCGGTGTCGATGTCGCTTTACTTGCCTCACCATGAGGTAAGTCGATCACCAAACGGTGTCCATACTGACCACCTGGGGTCGGGCTCAGTTTGAATAATTCTGCTTTAGACGACTGCTTTAACTCAAAAACCAAGCGATAGGTGTTTTTGTCTGGCGGTGAGCTCTTACGAATCTTAGATAGAACAGGGCTGTCTTTCACCTCGACCGGTAACTTAGTCGCAAGACTGGTATTTTTTAAATCAACCACTAAGCGACTCGGGCTACTCAGGGTGAAATAGCTAAAGTCCGCTTCTGATTTTAAGTCGATAACCACACGAGTTCCTTCTGGAGAAGGCCAAACCCTTAAACTTTTCAGTGAGTTTGCAGAAACAAGTGAAGAAAACAGTATAGAAAAAACAGCAGCCATCATGGCCACTGTTGAAATAAGGCGTTTAGAAATCAACATAACTCCAACTGACTAAGTAAGCGCTGTCCGTATTCACTATTAGCGGTTAAAGAAACAATACGGTGATCGTCTTGGTAACGAATATCAATATCCAAATCGGCTTCTGGTAGCATCCCATAACCTTTCTCAGGCCATTCAACCAAACAGATAGCATCCGGAGTAAAGTAGTCACGAATTCCCATAAACTCTAACTCTTCAGGATCGGCTAGGCGATAAAGGTCAAAGTGGTACACCTGCCAATCTGCAAGTTGATAAGGTTCAACTAGAGTATACGTTGGGCTCTTTACATTTCCTTGATGGCCAAGCGCTTTTACAAAGCCACGACTAAAGGTCGTTTTGCCTGCGCCAAGATCACCATGCAGATAAATAGTCGTCTGCTGTGAGCAAAGATTAGAAAGCTCCGTTCCTAATTGAATCGTTGCTTGTTCATCTTTCAAAGTAAATTGTTTCGTGCTCATGAATACGTTCTCTAAAAATCGATCGTTGACTATATAAAAATCAAAAGAACAAGAATAGTAAACCGTGATGCTTTTGGGAGACAAGCACTCAAGTGTAAGTTCTATGAAAAATACTGCTCAAAACGCGTCTGTTCTGGTCAACACCACTAAGATCCGTTAAGATCCGCCCCCATTTTTGCCGAACCTAATTTTAATTAGCCTTATCTCTAATTGTAAAACAGAGAAAATAAGAAATAAGCCATGAATCTAGACCATCTTGCTGAAAAAATTAAAATCTGGGGAAAAGAGCTGGGCTTTCAAAAAGTTGGCATCTGCGATGTTGATTTAAGTGAACACGAAGCCCCTCTTCAAGCATGGCTAGATGCTGGCAACCACGGCGAAATGGATTGGATGGCTCGACATGGGATGATGCGTGCACGTCCTGATGAACTTCACCCAGGCACAATTCGAGTGATCAGCGCTCGAATGAACTACCTACCACCAGAAGCTCAGTTCGCCTCTAACCTAAGCGATACCACTCAAGCCTACATCAGCCGCTATTCTTTAGGCCGCGACTATCACAAATTGTTCCGTAACCAGTTGAAAAAGCTAGGACAAAGAATTGAAAAAGAGGTCGAGGGTTTAGACTCACGCCCTTTCGTCGATTCAGCGCCCATTTTGGAAAGACCACTCGCTCAAAAAGCAGGGTTGGGCTGGACAGGTAAACACTCATTAATTCTTGATAAAGACGCTGGCTCTTGGTTCTTTCTAGGGGAGCTGTTAGTTAACATCCCTCTTCCCACGGATGAACCCAATGTTGATGAGTGCGGCAAATGCACCGCATGTATCACTTCTTGCCCAACGGGTGCCATTATTGCTGATGGCGTGGTTGATGCGCGCAAATGTATTTCGTACTTAACCATTGAATATGATGGTGTGATCCCTGAAGAGTATAGAGATGCCATTGGTAACCGTATCTACGGTTGCGATGATTGTCAGTTAGTTTGCCCGTGGAATCGTCATGCCGAACTCACAGAGCAAACAGACTTTCACCGCAGAGAAGATTTCCAAGAAGCCGATCTGGTTTCACTTTCAAGTTGGGACGAAGCAACCTTCCTAAAGAAAATGGAAGGCTCAGCAATCAGACGTATCGGCCACACCCAGTGGTTACGCAATATCTTTGTTGCGATGGGCAATGCACCATTTCAACAACGCATTATTGAAACCCTGGAGTCTCATCAAGGCAAAAACGAAATGCTTGATGTGCATATTGAGTGGGCTTTGAATAAACAACTACAGCAGTTACCCAACGCTAGCAGTGTGCAAGAAGATAGCTCTACGCAGAAAAATAGCTGTGTGCAAAAAAGTAACAGCAAAATCTCCACCAAAAAGCACAGACTGATACGTATAGTAGAGAAAGGACTACCAAGAGACGCCTAGCCCTTTTGGTATCAACGATTGACAGCGACACCCACATCGATAGTCCAATATTTAAGACAACTCGTTGCACATAATTTTAGAACAATGTTTGACCTTGTTCTCAATTCTAACAATGTGGAAAAAATTCAGAACTCTCGTAAACTTCCGACACCCGAGCAAAGTTAAACACAGTACCGATAAATGATTAAGATCAAAAAACAACAAGTTAACGATCTTTTATTAAACCCAAGATAGGCATCTAACTTGATAAAAAACAACAAGTTACGATCGCTGCAATTCATATAATATATTGAAAACAAGAAAGATCTTTTAGGGATAGGTAAAGAATTAAGCCTGAAACAACTTTATCAACCAAGTTATCCACACCTAACATTTTGTGGATAAGTCTGTTTATAGATGTGAAAAACCTCAAGTGTCTGCTTCAGAGACCTGATATTTACTAGCATTTCAGTTGCTAAGAAAAATTTAAGACAAAAAAATATCCACCATGATGGAGGATCATTTGCTTTTTTGGGGGATTATGCTTCGCAGCATTAAAGAAAGAGCGTGACCTTTGTGGTCGCCTTTAAACTCTGTGATCTAAAGAAAAACACGGTGGTTTAAAGAGTCTTAATAGCTTTTTTAGAAGAAAGTGGAGCGATACATCGGGTTCGAACCGATGACCTCAACCTTGGCAAGGTTGCGCTCTACCAACTGAGCTAGTATCGCATTAGTTAACCGCTATCGCGCTTAACTGTAATGTGGTTGCGGGAGCCGGATTTGAACCGACGACCTTCGGGTTATGAGCCCGACGAGCTACCAAACTGCTCCATCCCGCGTCCGGATGCATTATTTAAGTTAATGACTCTGTTCTCTAAAAAGAGAGAATTTGGAGCGATACATCGGGTTCGAACCGATGACCTCAACCTTGGCAAGGTTGCGCTCTACCAACTGAGCTAGTATCGCATTAGTTA
>NZ_JBFRPB010000062.1:0-34103 GCF_041471785.1 Vibrio sp. 10N.261.51.C6
ACCTCCCTCGGTAATCACAAAGTGCCACGGGTAAGTTGTGATCACGGGTAAGATTCAGACTAAGAAGGTGCTGGATATGTTCGTGCCAGTAAATCTGCTAATGAAGCTATTGGCGGATTAGTTGATGCATGGACAAGATAACGTCACCAGCATAGGCGCAGCATTTCAGCTTCCTATTGATTGGCCTTATTAGTATTATTCTGGACAAAGGATTATGAGTTAAACGCATTGATTTTACTCTGCAAATCTTCATGGACCTCTTGTGCATTCGTAACTAAAAAGTTGCTACAGTTAATCATTCCATTTTGAGCATCAGCCTTAACCAATGACCTCATATTTGATTTGATTTTGTTAAATGTGTCTGGCTCATATTTTTCCTGAAGTGAGTCGAGCAAATGAGTGATCCTTGGCTCAAAATCTTTGCCGTACACTGAAACCAGATATGGGAATACTTCTTCGTCAAGTATAGGACGACCAGTGATTTCTTCGCCGATACCTACAGCGTAGACAAGGCTTTCCCAAGTAATCACAGAGAATTTGTTCTCATATGTTTTTTCAATTAAGGATATTTGTGGTTTTAAGAAAAAACTACCTTTTTCAATAACCTTTTCAATTGGAACCATGCCCCCTTTTAGGGCTACTACAACACCGCGAAGAACGCCAAAAAGCAATGAAATTGGTAATAATATTAACGTTAATATTAACGTTAAAATTAACGTTAAAATTACGGTAAATATTCTAGTGATCATTTGTTACCTCATCAGATAATTCACTGTACAGGAAGTCCACATGCTTTTTATTAACAGTCAAGACATTCCCCGTTAGTAACATCATATCGATAAGATCTATTAGTTCTTGCTTGAAGTCATCGGGCACATCATCAGGGCTTACCCCTCTCAATAGAGTATTTAGTTCTTTATTTTCCTCTTCGAAGAACTCATCTTTATCCTTGACTAAGCTCATTAGAGCATTCAAATCATTTTTCATGTCGTACTCCTATATACTATGAAACTTAGACAATAACATTTAATGGTACGACATCTCAAATGTAACTGACACTAAAAGTGCAAAGTTCAGTACACACTATTTTTTATTGGGTAGAGCCTTGGCCTATAACATAGCATTCCAGCAAAATGAGAAATCGCACTAACTCATTCCCTTTATCGATGTTGCGATTAACTTGTAACGCATTGATAGATTGCGATAAATTTAAGAATATGCCGACAAAATAAGAAGTGCCAGAACTATAACTAGGTTGTTTTCGAGCACTTTGTGACAACGCTCATTAATCCTGCCCAGACGTTGATTATCTAAGTTGTCTTCAATGCTCAGGGGGCACTAGTTTTTGTATCGCAAAATTTTTGGCTCACCATATGTGCCCTGTGGAAGAAACATGTAATGGGGCAAATCCGTGTTAGTCCTACTAAAAATCCCCTCCTAGCCTCCCCTTAATCAGTATCTACAATCCATTGTGGTTCGTAGAAAGGGGAGGAACTGAATACAGATCGTTACATGTGCAGTTACACATTCAGCGCTAAAGAAGGTTCTCCCCCTCGGTCGTCAATCTAGAGGGGGGATAAACTTAATTGGAGGGGGAGTTAGAGGGGGTGGGTGTTCGAAATCAGCCCGAACGCACAGGATATCAATGCTCTCAATTCAGAAAAACATTACGCTTCACCCAAAAGATTGGAATGCCTAAGCGTTCCAATTTTAATATCTGATTTACTTACGCCGCCTAGTGCACCGAATCATAAATCAATGTGCTTCTTCAGCTCTTAACCAAAACTCGGACAGGTCTTCAAAAAGGTCATCGTTATCTAAGATGCTCAAATGGGTTTCGTTGTAGCCGAGGATTTGTGACGCGTGGAGTTGGGCTGGGCGCGACAATTGGCTTGATAGATTGATCACACCATCGTTGCTGTTGGTATTAAATAGGTCGCCCGAGTTATAACCAAAGGCTAAAAAGTGGGGAATGTGAATCTTACTGCTGTCAATTAATAAGTCAGCGATAAATTTCCCGTCTGGATTTAAATCAACCCATGCCGGCATTACTACGGGAGAGTACTCGACCCCTTGTTTAGCAGACTCGACACCACCAAACGGCGAAGATATGGTGGCTACGCTGCTTACAAAATCGCATAGCTGCCCAATACGGCACTGGCGAAGACTGTTGGTGGCGACAAGCCCGCCCATACTATGTGCCACAACATGTAATTGTTGGATTTTGTATTCCGTTAACACCGTGTGCATGAGGTTATTCAGGCCTTTGGAGTTCAAAGCCAGAGACAAGCCTGAAGGATAGTTAAAGACCCAGATCTGATATTTAGATTGGTCGACTTTTTCAATCAGTGGGGCAAAATCTAACGCAGTGGCGTTGATGCCATGCACAAACAAGATCGGGATTTTGTTTGGGTCGAACTCTGACAGAAAGTAGAGCCCAGCGTTATCTTCGAGCAAAAAGGTCAGCGGCTGCCACATGCCGAGTTTGCCATTTTTTCTGTCAAAAGGTGGAGCTTCCAAGCTCACGACTGTGCCTATGTCGATCAAATCCAATTCGATTTTTAACAGTGAAGGTAGTGAACGATCAACAAACGCTCTTGGGGCTTCACTCTCATTAACCGTTAGTGAGACTTCTATTGTTGATCTGTCTTGGTGATCACGTAGGTTGATTACACTGAAAGCTTCATCGGCTTGTAGGGTAAGGTCTTGATTCTTATCTTCAAAGATAAGTAGGTAGTGGATGTTATTCGATACATGTAAGTGAATACTGTCACTGTCTATGATGCCATCGTAGCCATCAACCTCGCCTTTGTTAATGTCTTTGATTTGTTCAATCACCACGGCAGAACCGGAGGCATGTTGATTCAAGGTAACCATGTATTGATTGGTTATGGAGTCGATGGCTTGTATCTCATTAGATAGATTTCTAAAGTTACCGCACCTGACAGCAGTGAACTGAGTAATAGCACTGTGCTGATTAAGCGTGCAGTAAGTAATAGCTTCATTCTAATTTCATCCTTATCCCACCCCGATTTATCCATAAATCAATAACCTGAGTTTAATAGTAGCAATAAAACAGCGCTTAATAAAAAGGCAAGCAAACGACTATAAAGTTCGTTTGCTTGCCTGAGAGGTTTCATTACTTAGTGAGTATATTGAACACTAAAGCGTGTTTTTATATACCTTGCCGTCTTTCATGATCAGTTTTTGTGTCTCTGTGTTTGCCACACAAGCAACACTGTCCAGTGGGTTGCCATCGATGATCAATAGGTCGGCATACGCGCCTTCAACCACTTGACCAAGTTTGCCTTCTTGGTACGGGTGTTGATAAGTCGACATCTCGAACAAACGTCCACAGTTTGATGTCGCCATGCGAAGCGCGGTGATGGTATCGAATACTTGCTCAATCGCACCAAGTTCATTTAATTGTGTCGCATGAACGTTGGTTTCGCCCACACAGTCAGTACCAAAAGCAATGTTCTGAATGTCGTATTTCTTAATCAGTTCTGCCGATTTGAACATGGCTTTACCTACACGTTCTGTCTTGCGGTATGTCTCCTCATTCGGCAGCGGGATCTTACGATCTGCAATCAATGAAGAGGTAAAGTAAGAAGGAATCACCCAAATGCCTTTCTCTTTAATGATCTCGGCAATGTCGTCGTCCATGATGGTCGCGTGTTCGAAAGACATCACGCCCGCTTCAGCTGCTCGGCGCATCGCATCAGAGGTGTGGATGTGCGCAGCGACATAAGTGCCGTAATCGGAAGCGGCCTCAACTGCGGCTTTCATCTCGTCTGATGTAAATTGCAATGTGTCTAGCGGGTCGAAGGTTGAAGATGCGCCACCACCCGGCATGATCTTTATTTGTGACGCGGCCATGAATAGCTGTTCACGCACCGCTTTTAAGACTTCTGAACGCCCATCGGCCACTTTCATTGAGCCTTGCTTCATCATTGGTGAGTCTTCATGGCCGTTTGCTAAACGCTCTTGTGCTTGGTTTTGACGGTAATCGGAGTGACCACAAGTTTGTGAGATAGCCGCCATTGAAGGAAGAATACGTGGGCCAGTGGCATAGCCGTTGTCGATGCTGTTTTTAAGGCCAAGCGTGTTACCTGCTACATCACGAATGGTGGTAAAGCCACGCATTAACATCTCTTCAGAAATCTTTGCTGAGCGAATCGCCACTTCTTCACGCGTCATGGTATCAATGACATTGAATGGTGCAGATAAAGTGATATGAACGTGCGCATCAATCAGGCCTGACATGACCGTGCCACCTTGAGCATCAATCGTTTCATCGGCAATCGTTGGGTCAATCTCTCCAATCTGAGTGATCAAGTTATCTTCGATGAGGATCGATACGTTCTCGATTAAGTTGCTCTCAACACCGTTAAATACGTTCGCGTTAGTGATTAGCTTTTTCATAGTCTGCACCTTTTGGAAATGAGTGTGTGTCGCTGATGGAGTCATCTTATGGGGCGCAGCATTTGAAGAATGGCCATTTGGTGACAGTGATGAATTGGGCGTGTTTTTGCTATTGCTATAAGAGAGGCAAAGGGGATTTTTGTCGAATCATTAATTTGAGGAATGAATGTTGGCGATGTCATGAAATGGTAAGTTTTGCTTCGATTCGAACGCTAAGATGTATTTCAAATCAAGGCGACTTATCAAATTAGATTAGAGAGAGACAGAATGACTAAATCAGACAAAGTTTACGGGTTCAACACACCACAACGTCTATTCGTAGGTTACACGTTAGCCGTGCTGGTGGACTTAGTAGTGCTTAACTTCTTCGATGAGTACTGGGACTTCGTTAACATTGAGTCTTTCACTATCTCTTTGATTGCGGCATTGTTGCTGCAGCTATTATTGAAGCTCTCTATTGGTTTAGAGCACAAGATTGCCGAGCACTTTAAAAGCAAGCCTGGCACTGCACCTAAGGTGTACCGAGCAATCACCACTTACATTATCTTGGTGGGCTCAAAGTTCGTGATGCTAGAAGCGATTAACCTTCTTTTCGGAGATAAGGTGAGCTTTACAGGCCCTTGGGGCGGTGTAGTCGCATTCTTCGCTGTGGTATTTACGATTCTGGTTGCTGAAGTGATTGTATCGAAGATCTACTTTGCTCTGGATGACAAACAAGATTCAAATGTGAAAGCGCTTAAAGAGACCAACGCGTAACAGAACTAAAATACAGATGTGAATAACAGACGAGCCAGTTGAATAAGCTGGCTCGTTTTCGTTTGAGTTGCGATAACCAATTCGATACGCGAATTGGCTCTATTTTTCGTAAACCACGTTCCCGCGTAACACCGTCATCAACACCTGAGTTTTGGCGATTTGTATTGCTGACACTGTGGTGATGTCGCGGTCGAGAATGGCGAAGTCAGCGGATTTTCCTACCTCAATAGAACCTGTTACGTCTTCAATCCCAAGACTTTTGGCGGCATTGAGCGTGTAAGCGTCGATGGCGGTATAGATATCGGTTAGGCCGGTTTTGCCCATGATTAAGCTGTTCGCGATGCCGACCAATGGGTTGATGTCGTGTACGTTCCAATCACTGCTTAAGGTGATATTGGCGTCGGTCTTGAGTATTGCATCGAGGTTCATCATGGCTTTGGCACGGCGAGCACCAAGGAAAGCTTCGGCCCATTGGTGTTGATGCCTTGCAACGTAATCAGAGCCAACTTGGAAATCTGCAGTTACATCTAACTGGCGAAAGCGTGGCACATCTTCATCATTGATTAATTCGACATGGGTTAGGGTGTAGGGTTTGGTTGAACCTTGTTTGCGAATACTTTCTATCGCATCAAGAGATTCACGAACCGCTCCATCACCAATCGCATGAATGTGGGCGCTAAAGCCGATTTTCTCGAGCGCAGTTAACCATTCTTTCATTTGTTCTGGCGGAATATAGTTCAAGCCATTAGGAGACTGGGGTAGATAAGTATCTAAGTAGGGCGCGAGTGTTTTGGCGGTGCCATTGATAAAGATGCCATCACTGTACATTTTCACCTGATCGACAAGTAACAGATGGCTTTTATCGTCGGAATGCATTTTCTCAAAGACTTCTAATTGAGAAGACATCACCATCGATGGGTACACCCAAGGGCGTAGCGATACTCGCGCCGTTAAGTCTTGATTTTGCTCGGCCTCTAGCCAAACGTCATACCAACCTCGTTTCCAATACATGCGACCGTCGCCAATGGTGGTGATGCCGTGGGTTGCCGCTTCCTCAAGCCCGAACATTAAGCCTTGGTAGCTTTGCTCAAACAGTTCGCTTTGGCTGTTCCAAGCCATCTCCATCAGTTGATCGCCAGCATTGTCTAATAAGATGCCATTGAGCTTACCGCTGTCTTGGTCTTTTAAATAAACACCGCCTTGTGGGTCTGAAGATTGTTGGCTGATTCGAGCGATTTTTAGTGCTTTTGAGTTGACCCACATCGAGTGTGAAGTCTGCTCCATGATCACCACTGGGCGATCCGGGAAGATACTGTCGATGATCTCTAGCGGTGTATAGTCAGAGTCGCTATCGAGCGTTGCTTCTAAAGAAAAACCATAACCCATTAGCCAACCTCTGCCATCGGTATCAGCATTGATCTTACACGCTTCTAAGTAGGGGATTTGCTCTTCTAATGTTGCTTCAGAGTCGAGTTCACAATTGCCACCCAGCTCTGAGGCGGCTTCAAACACATGGTTATGGTTATCAATAAATCCCGGAAGGACAAAGGCATTGTCTAAATCAATGACATCAGTGCTTTGCCCTTGAAAAGTTTGCGCCTGTGATTGGTTACCAATGAAGATGATCTTGCCTTTGTGGGTAACGATCGAGTCCGACTCACGATGCCCGTATATATCAGCATTGATAAAGATCTGGTCAGCACTTTGGTTATGAACAGATGTTTGCGCTTGAACTGGTGTTTGTGTTTGAACAACGGTGTTGGCTTGTGCAAGCATCGGCGCTACGGCCGATAAGCTTGCGAGTAATGCTATCCATGCAGTACGTGGCAGAGTGAGCTTGTTATTCATTATTATGTCTTCCATGTTCCACGGTTTAGTAAGTATAGAAAGCGAGTGGCGAGAATCATATCGTGAATTTTTAATAATAAAGTGTCCTTGGTTGCTCTCTTGTTTGAATGTAATTCCAGTGCCTTTTGAGGTGGTTGTGGGAATACAGCTCGTCAATAAAGGATTGCGAATCCATTCGCAGACTAAACAATTCACATAAGGTTCTGAATAAATTACAGTTAAGTGAGCTATAAAAATGGATTTAACGTATTACCAAGGATGTAAGTTTATGTTTTCAAGAGACTTACTCGCATTACTAATAAAAACAAGTCGAGGTTAGGATGAAAAAAATATTATTGCTGCTTAGCGTGATCTTATTGGGTGGTTGTGTTGGCATGCCCGAAACGGTAAAGCCTGTTCAACAGTTTGAGTTGGAACGATACCTAGGGAAATGGTACGAAGTGGCTCGTTTGGATCACTCGTTTGAGCGTGGCTTAGACAACATCAGCGCTGAATACAGCCTGCGTGATGATGGCGGCGTGAAGGTGATTAACCGTGGTTATTCGGCGGAAGAAGGTGAGTGGAACGAAGCGGAAGGAAAAGCGTACTTCGTTGAGGGCTCTGAACAAGGCTATTTGAAAGTGTCTTTCTTTGGCCCTTTCTACGGCGCTTATGTCGTGTTTGAATTAGACAAAGAGGGCTACCAATACGCGTTTGTTTCTGGGCCCGACACTGATTACTTATGGCTACTCGCAAGAACGCCTGAAGTCGCACCAGAAGTGATGGAGAAGTTTAAAGCCATGTCGAAAGAGCGTGGCTTCAATACCGATGAGCTGATCGTTGTGGAACATACCCAATAAACCGATCGCTGTTATTGCTGAGAGTGGCTGATGATTGATAAGGCACAGAGGATGAATTTCTCTGTGCCTTTTTTATTCAAAGATAGAGCTACAATTAACGAGGCTGGTTGCCGTTCAAGAATAGCGCGACACATTCGCGAGTGTAGTGAAGCCTTTCTTCTTCGGATTCTCCGCTATCGTGACCGAAGAATGACCAATACGCCGATTTGCCGTGAAACATCAGCAACAGTTGGCGTGCTGCAATGACTGGTGAGCTTGATGTCGACAGTGTGAGATCACCAGAGTCTATTTTCGACTGCAAATAATCAGCAAGTAATTTGGTGGTTTTCTGAGGCCCAGTTTCTAAATAGATAGAGGCGATCTCTGGGTGCGTGTTGGATTGGCTCACAGCATTTTGAAAGGTCTGTCTGGACTGCTCATCAAGTAACAAATCTTGAAACTTCACACCAAACTTCACCAATTCGTCTTCCAAAGTGGCATTCATATCAAAAGCAGAAGGGCTGAGTTCGCGCTCGGCACACTTAGTTTGCATGCAGGTTTCGAAAAGCTCGTCTTTGTTTTTAAAGTGAGAGTAGACCGTTTGCTTGGAAACGTTCGCTGCTTTGGCTATTTGATCCATATTGATCTTGAAGCCATGTTCAGAGAAAAGTTGGCTGGCTGCGGTTAAGATCTGCGATCTCTTCTGTTCACTCTTGATGATTTTTGTCACGTGCTTGCTTCTCGTTACTTGCTTGGTACTTGGCTTTGCTCAGTTCAATGCATTTCGTTCTGCGCTAAGCATTATGCTTTTTGTGATGGTTTTATCAATCATTAACGATGAAACTTATTTTTAACATAATCAAACTAGACAGTCTAGTTTGGTTTGGTTAGTCTAAAAAAAGAACATGATTGAGTACTGCATAGGAACAGTGAGTATGTATAAATTGATGAAGGGAAGTGCGGTGGCGTTGTCTCTATCGGCTTTTCTTGTTGGATGTGGCGAAAAGGAACAAGCCCAAGAGTCGGTTGATTCAACCGCTGAAACGGCTTCGAGCGTCCAAACCATTTTAACTGTAGAAACGATGGCCTTGGCGCTGTCTTCCTCTTATGCAGTGCAGCGTGAATATGTGGGTGTGGTTAAGGCGGGTCAGCAGGCCAATTTAGGTTTCGAGTTGGCCGGAAAAGTAAATGCGATTTTAGTGGATGTCGGTGACACAGTAACCGAAGGTCAACCGTTAATCCGGTTAGATACTCAATTGCTGCAGACTGAATCTAGCCAATTGAAAGCACAAGCCGAAGAAGTGAAAGCTCAACTGAGTCTTGTGGCCGCGAACTTAAAGCGTCAGCGCTCATTGAAAGCGAAAGGCTTCAGTGCCGAAGCTGAGATTGATTCGTTAACCAGTGAGCAACGCGTATTGCAGGCGAACTTGCTGCGTATTGATGCCTCGGTAAAAGGCAATCAATTGAAGCTGGTGAAATCGACAGTTCGTGCGCCATATTCAGGCACCATCGCAACCCGCTTTGTCTCGCTTGGAGATGTGGTGAATGTAGGGAATCCAACTCTTACACTGCTTGCCTCTGAAGGGAAGGAAGCCTTTATCGGTATTCCTGCCCATCAAATGAAAAAGGTTACTTCACTTTCCGCACCAAGTATTCGCGTCGGGCGAGATGAATTCGCTGTGAGCCTGTTGAATCCGGGCGCAATGGTTGACACACAGTCTCGCAGTGTCGGCTTACGTTATCTGTTCCCTGAACAATCGTCGGTGTTAGAAGGGCAACTTGCCTATCTGAAATTTGATGAGCAGATTGATGACCAAGGCTACTGGGTGCCATTAACGGGTTTGATTGACGGCCTACGCGGTGTGTGGAACATCTTTGTGATTGGTGAAGACAACAAGGTCGAACGTCGAAGCGTTCAGGTGTTGTTTGCTAACAATCAACAAGCGTACGTAAGTGGGGCGATTGAAGACGGTGAACAGGTCATCGCCAGTGGTTTACATCGCTTAGTTCCGGGCCAAATCGTGAAACCAGTCAGTGCGGCTGAGTAGGTAATAGTATGAAAATAATAGAGACTATTTCCAACACTCGACTGCTTATCTTGATGACCGCGCTGCTGATGGTGAGTGGTATTTCGGCGTTCATGACGTTGCCACGTGCAGAAGACCCAGTAATCATCAACCGTTACGCGAACATCACAACCAGCTTCCCCGGCGCCAGTGCCGAGCGTGTTGAAACCTTGGTAACAGAAGTTATCGAGAACAAGCTGCGTGAGCTGAGTGAAGTTAAACTCGTGAGCTCAACCTCAAGGCCGGGCGTGTCTATTGTCACGCTAGAACTTAATGACACCATCACCGAGCCAGAACCCGTCTGGTCCCAAGCTCGCGACAAGTTATCTGACATCGAATCCATTTTGCCTGCGGGTGCTCAATCGCCTGATCTCGATAGCGACCATACCTATGCTTTCACGACCATCGCATCGCTAACTTGGTCTGGTGCAGGCGAGCCTGATAGGTTAACGCTGGGCCGTTATGCCAAAGAGCTCGCCAAGCGACTAAGAACTTTGTCGGGTACTGAATTCGTTGATGAATACGGGATGCCGCAAGAAGAGATTCAAATCAGTTTACGTACGGCCGATGCCGCTGCTCTAGGGCGTTCAAGCGCCAATATCGCTGAATCGCTCGAAGGGGCAGACGCCAAGAACTCGGCCGGCGAGTTAGTGAGTACTTATTCTCGCTTTGGCTTAGAGATTAAGTCTGAGCTTGATTCCATTGAACGCATTAAGCAAGTGCCAATAGCCACTGATAGCAAAGGTCACATCATCCGTATGGAAGACATTGCTTCTGTGAAACGTGGTGAGAAAACCCCACAAGACCAGATTGCTATTATTGATGGTGAGCCGGGTGTGATTGTCGCGGCAAGAATGCACCCTGATCTGCGAGTCGATAACTGGACGTCGCGAGCTAATGCTCTGATTGGTAAATTTGAGCAAGAGTTACCAAGTAACGTTAAGGTGACAGTGCTGTTTAATCAGCAAGGTTATACCGAGACTCGCTTAGACGATTTAGGCAAAAGCTTGATGATCGGTTTCGGTCTGATTTTGATTGTGCTGTTTGTCACTTTAGGCGTACGTGCCGCGATCTTAGTCGCCATTTCTCTGCCGTTAACCTCATTATTGACCCTGTCGATCATGAAAATGACCGGTGTGCCGATTAACCAAATGTCGGTGACAGGCCTAATTGTGGCGCTCGGGATCATGGTTGATAACGCGGTGGTGATGGTCGATACCATTCAGGCGTATCGTTTGAAAGGGCAACAACGAGCAGAAGCGACCATGAATGCATTGAAGCATTTATGGGTGCCGTTATTAGGCTCAACCTTAACTACCGTGTTGGCGTTTGCCCCGATTATCTTGATGCCGGGAGCATCGGGTGAATTTGTCGGTGGTATTGCGATTACCGTTTCTTTCTCATTGATCGGCTCTTACATTATCTCGCACACCTTAATCGCAGGCTTAG
Source organism: Vibrio sp. 10N.261.51.C6 (assembly GCF_041471785.1). NCBI lineage: Bacteria > Pseudomonadati > Pseudomonadota > Gammaproteobacteria > Vibrionales > Vibrionaceae > Vibrio > Vibrio sp. 10N.261.51.C6. The sequence goes on from NZ_JBFRPB010000062.1 coordinate 11,363, forward strand.
CGACCAAGCTACTGCCGAAACAACTCAGTGATGTCGACAAGAAAGGGCAGCACCATTGGTACATGACGGGTTTGAGAATTCCTGCTTTGACGCGTTGGTTTTCGTCTTCTGTTCGCTTTGGCGTCACGCATCCAATCATCACGATTGCTTTGGTGTTGTTGGTTCCGTTTACCGGTTACTGGAGTATGTCTCAGCTGACTGAGCAATTCTTCCCGCCATCAGACCGAGACATGTTTGAGATCCAGGTGTACATGCCGCCGCAAGCGAGCATTTATGCCACTAAAAACACCTCTGAAAAAATCGACGATATCATTCATCGTTACCCTGAAGTGGAGCGTATCGATTGGCTCGTGGGTGCAAACTTCCCATCCTTCTATTACAACCTGCAAGCAAGGCAAAACAACGCGCCTTACTTCTCGCAAGCTATGGTCAAAACAGAGAACTTTGACCAAGCCAATGCGCTAATTCCACAGTTGCAAAAGGTGTTGGATGAAGAGGTGCCGGAAGCACAAATCTTGGTACGTAAGCTTAACCAAGGGCCTCCATTTACCGCGCCCGTTGAACTGCGAGTGTATGGTGAAAACCTCGATACGTTGAAAGCGATTGGTGAGGATGTGCGATTGATTTTGGCGGGTGTTCCTCATGTGACGCACACAAGGGAAACGCTGCAACCAGGTACTCCGAAGGTGTGGTTGAAGGTTGATGAAGACACCGCAAAGCTGAATGGTATTTCATTGAACCAGTTCGCAGGTATGCTGCAAACTACGTTGACAGGTCGTGAAAGTGGCTCTGTGATTGAAGGCAGTGAGTCGGTACCAATCCGTGTTCGTGTGGCAGATGAGGCGCGTGAAAACTTGGCTCACTTAAGCAATATTCGTTTGCCAATCAGCTCTGATGTCTACTCAACGGGGATCAATGTTTCGACTCTGGCAGAACTGGAATTGACGACCAGCCGCGGTGCGATTACTCGTCGTAACGGGCAGCGTGTGAATACCATCGAGGGTTACATTGAAGCGGGTGTCTTACCTCAAACCGTACTTAATGAATTCCAAAAACGCTTAGCAAGCTATGAGATGCCATCAGGCTACACCATTGGTTTTGGTGGTGAATCCGCTGAGCGTGACAATTCAGTTAACAGCCTTATCTCGAATGTCGCCGTTGTGGTGGTATTGATGGTGTTGGTGGTGGTGATGTCGTTCAACTCGTTCCGAATGAGTAGCATCATCTTCATGGTGGCGGGATTGGCTGGTGGCCTAGGCTTGCTGTCGGTGTGGATCTTCGGTTATCCATTTGGCTTTACGGTGATCATCGCGATGCTCGGCATTGCTGGTTTGGCTATCAACGCGGCCATTGTCATTCTGACGGAATTAAAGCTAGACAAGGAGGCTTCCTCTGGGAATGTTGATGCAGTCGTTGATGCCGTTATGTCGTGTACTCGACATATCAGCTCGACCACGATTACGACGGTGGGGGGCTTTATGCCGTTGATCATCGCTGGCGGTGGTTTCTGGCCTCCGTTTGCGGTCGCGATTGTGGGCGGTACCGTATTAACCACGCTTATTTCATTCTACTTTGTGCCTGTGGTTTATCATTTGATGACTCGAAATCAGCGAAAATCCATGACTACTCAAGCGGCATAACTGTTTTTCGATTTAACGTCTCTTCAATTTGGCTACTCTTTAATTGCCCATAATCGAGCCGTATCTGGCTCGATTATGGTGTTGTTATTCTCGATAAATTCACCCCAATTCCTACCATTTTGTTGTGCTTTTTACCGCTATTACGCCCTCAATTAGTCAAACTATCCTTTCTGTTAGTCATTATATTCTTTCAATTCGTCACATTAGTGCATCGATGAATGCTTGATTATCTTTTTGGTGAATGGGTGTGGGTTTTGAATGATCTAACCAGTGAATACCTTGTAAATGGTATGTGAATTAACAATTTTGACGGGCGTCACACTTCTATTTATTCGCTCTTTCTAATGTACCTTGAACTTGCCCCGAGCTTTGGTGGTGAGCGAGTGTTTATCTACTTTTTCTAAACCCCTTGTCAGTACTGACTCCATCTGTGTAGCACGCTATTGATGTGTGTCTTAATCGCTTACTGCTTCTTAGTTTTTGTCTTCATAAATGGAAGGTTAGTTTCCAAGTTTGTTTGGTGAGCTTTCAAATTCAACTCTTCATAATGCGCCAAATGTAACAATGTATTTCAAAGTGCAACAATTAAGTCATGTTTTCTGTGTGGTTTTAACCCAGCAGTAACGGGCTTTATTGCATTGCTTTTTGAGATGCGGCGTTTCACATGCTCAACACATAAATATTCTAATGATCATGACAACCAGTACTCAGACGTTCGTTCTGAGGCTGGATAACCATCGAGAAAGTTAATGGAAGCTTCAAGATATAAACGCATTTTATCGAGGACAAATCTGTCGAGGATTGGTTTGGTGGGAACCGTCCTGATGCTCGAAGGATGTAACTCCGCATTGCTCGACCCAAAAGGTAGCGTTGGCGTTCAGGAAAAGGAGCTGATTATTACGGCTCTGTTGCTGATGCTGATTGTCGTCATCCCCGTGATCCTGATGACCATCTACTTTGCTTATAGATACCGTGAAAGCAACACCACAGAAGAGTATGCACCTGACTGGGCGCACTCAACCAAGATCGAAGTGGTGGTATGGACGATTCCAATCATCATCATCGCGATTCTAGCCACCATCACTTGGCGAACAACACACGAATTAGAGCCATCAAAGCCTCTGGTGAGTGACGTTAAGCCTATGGTGATCGAAGTGGTCTCTCTGGACTGGAAGTGGCTGTTCATCTATCCGGAGCAAAACATTGCGACGGTTAACTATGTTGCGTTCCCGAAAGATGTACCGGTGACGTTTAAGCTAACTTCAGACAACATCATGAACGCGTTCTTTATCCCGCGTCTTGGTTCGCAGATCTACGCGATGCCAGGAATGGTGACCAAGCTGAATTTGATCGCGAACCACGAAGGTGACTTCAAAGGTTTTGCATCGAACTACAGTGGTAAAGGGTTCTCTCAAATGAAATTCACCGCATCAGCCATGCCTGATCAAGTGGCGTTTTTAAACTGGGTGGAGAAAGTGAAAGCAAGTCCTGATCGTATTGAAGATTGGGAGCAGTTCCGTTCATTGGCCGCGCCAAGTGTGGCTGAACCTGTGACTCTGTTCTCCAGTATCCCACCATTTTTATTCACTGATGTTGTGACCCAGCACCCTGGTTCAATGAACTGTTTGCCGGAAACCCAAGGATAATCGTCATGTTTGGAAGATTAACTCTAGACTCAATTCCCTACCACGAACCCATTATTTTGTTCACGTTAACCATGATCGCTTTAGTGGGTGGTTTAGTGGTGTATGCGGTAACAAAAGCCGGTAAGTGGCAATACCTTTGGAATGAATGGTTTACTTCTGTAGACCACAAAAAATTGGGCTTCATGTACATTGCGGTCGCGATGGTGATGTTAGTTCGTGGCTTTGCCGATGCCGTCATGATGCGTAGTCAGCAATTGCTTTCTGCAGCGGGTGAGACAGGCTATTTACCGCCACATCACTATGACCAGATCTTCACGGCTCACGGCGTGATCATGATTTTCTTCGTCGCGATGCCTTTGGTTATCGGTTTGATGAACATCATTGTGCCGCTGCAAATTGGTGCTCGTGATGTTGCGTTCCCTTATCTGAATAACTTGAGCTTCTGGCTGTTTGTAGTGGGTATCATCCTAACCAACATGTCACTGGGCTTAGGTGAATTTGGCCGTACGGGTTGGTTGGCGTATCCGCCGCTTTCCGGTATTGAGGCAAGTCCGGGAGTCGGGGTCGATTATTGGATATGGGCGCTGCAAATATCCGGTGTGGGTACCACGTTAACGGGTGTGAACTTCTTCGCGACTATTTTGCGCATGCGTACTCCTTCTATGCCAATGATGAAGATGCCAGTATTCACGTGGGCATCTCTGTGTGCCAACATCCTGATCATCATCTCTTTCCCAATCCTGACGGTGACCATCGCGTTACTGACGTTGGATAGATACATCGGCACGCACTTCTTCACCAACGACCTTGGTGGCAACGTGATGATGTATGTGAACCTGATTTGGGCATGGGGACACCCTGAGGTGTACATCCTGATTTTGCCTATCTTCGGTGTGTTCTCTGAAGTGACTGCAACCTTCTCTCGCAAAAAGCTGTTTGGTTATACTTCGCTGGTATGGGCGACGGTGGCTATCACTATTTTAGCGTTTGTGGTTTGGCTGCATCACTTCTTCACCATGGGTTCTGGCGCCAATGTGAATGCCTTCTTCGGCATCGCGACCATGATTATCTCTATCCCAACCGGGGTTAAGATCTTCAACTGGCTATTCACCATGTACAAAGGACGTATCCGCTTTACCACGCCAATGATGTGGACTGTGGGCTTCCTTATCACCTTTACTGTTGGTGGTATGACGGGCGTGTTGATGGCGGTACCGGGCGCAGATTTCATTCTGCATAACTCGGTATTCCTGATTGCGCACTTCCACAATGTAATCATCGGTGGTGTTGTCTTCGGTTGTTTTGCTGCGATTGGTTACTGGTTCCCGAAAGCGACCGGCTTCACTCTGAACGAGCTTTGGGGCAAACGCGCATTCTATTGCTGGATCATCGGTTTCTTGATGGCGTTCTTGCCGCTTTACGCTCTTGGTTTTATGGGCATGACGCGTCGTTTGAGCCAAGACATTAACCCTGAGTTTTTCCCTCTACTGGCGGTTGCGGCTGCAGGTACGGGCGTGATTGCGATGGGTGTGGTGTGTCAGTTTGTTCAGATTTACGTGAGTGTTCGTGACCGCGACCAAAACCGAGATCTAACCGGTGACCCGTGGGGCGGACGTACCTTCGAATGGGCAACATCGTCACCACCACCGTTCTACAACTTTGCAAAACTGCCTAAGGGCGATGAGATCGATTCGTTCTGGTATCAAAAGCAAAGTGGTGAGTTTGATCCAACTCAGGAAGAAGAATACGAACGTATTCACATGCCGAAGAACACACCGACAGGCATTTATGTGTCTGCATGGGCGTTGGCATTTGGCTTCGCAATGATCTGGTACATCTGGTGGCTAGCGGCTGCAAGCTTAGTAGGCATCGTGGTGACGTGTATTCAACACAGCTACAACGACGATGTGGACTACTACGTGGAAGTTGAAGAGATCAAAGCGATTGAAGCGGCTCGACGTGCACAGCTTGCAGAAGCGAAGAAACAGTCAGTGAAAGGCGACCATTCTGGTCGTGGTAACAGCGCTGACACTGATAACAACGACAAAAAAGATGACTTGGAGACGACGTATGCAAGCTAATACTCCGTCACACACTTATGATCTTGCACACTCGCATGATCATCACCACGAAGCTGCGGGCAACAAGTTGTTTGGCTTCTGGGTTTACTTAATGAGTGACTGTGTCCTGTTTGCCACGCTTTTCGCGACGTATGCCGTGCTTGAGAGTGGGTCTATCGCAGGGCCAACAGGTAAAGACATCTTTGAACTGCCGTTCGTGTTTGTCGAAACCATGATGCTGCTGTTCAGTAGTATCACCTTCGGTTTTGGCATGATTGCGATGAAGCGCAAAGACGTGACCGGACTGAAGCGCTGGATCAAAGTGACTTTCGTATTGGGCTTAGCCTTTATCTGTATGGAAGTGTATGAGTTCCACCACTTGATTGCAGAAGGTTATGGTCCTCAAGAGAGTGCGTTCCTTTCAGCGTTCTTTACCTTGGTTGGTACACACGGTTTGCACGTAACGTTCGGTCTTATCTGGATGGCGGTGGCGTATCACCAGCTTTCAACCAAAGGCTTGAACGACAACATGTCGATGCGTTTCCAGTGCTTAAGCCTGTTCTGGCATTTCTTTGATATCGTTTGGATTTGTGTATTTACCATCGTGTACTTAATGGGGGTGATGTAATGGAACAGCATCTAGACAGTGGTGCAACGGATTATGTGAAAGGCTTTATTGCGTCACTGATTCTCACCATTATTCCGTTCTACATCGTGTGGGCGCATGTATTACCAAGCACAGAAACGTACGTGATCTTGTTCGGCTGCGCGTTGGTGCAAATTTTTGTGCACTTTAAGTACTTCTTACATATGGAAGCGAAATCTTCCGATGGGCGTTGGAACTTGGTGTCACTGATGTTTACCGCCATTGTTGTATTGATTCTTATCGCTGGCTCGGTATGGATTATCTACAACATGAACGTCAACATGAAGTTGTAGGCTAAGGTATGCTGAAAAGATATCTGTCTATCACCAAACCGGGCATCATTTTCGGCAACCTGATTTCTGTTGCGGCGGGGTTCTTCCTCGCCGCAAAAACAGAACCAGCCAGCGCGATGTTGTTACTGACAACATTAGCGGGTGTGGGACTTGTGATTGCATCAGGTTGTGTTGTGAACAACATCTTTGATCGAGACATCGACCAAAAGATGAAGCGCACACGAAATCGAGAATTGGTTCAGGGCAACATCAATACAGACGTCGCGTTCGTTTATGCCTTGGTTTTACTACTCTCAGGCACAGCGCTTCTGTTCCAGTTCGCTAATCCGATCTCTGCGGTCATGGTGTTGCTTGGCTATGTGTTTTACGTCTTTTTCTACACCATGTGGTACAAGCGTACATCGGTTTATGGCACTTTAGTCGGCAGTATTTCGGGAGCCGTTCCGCCGTTAGTGGGTTACTTGGCGGTGACGAATTACATCAGCCTTGAAGCGGTATTGTTGTTTGTGATGTTCTGTTTATGGCAAATGCCACACTCGTACGCGATCGCGATGTTCCGCATTCAAGACTACCGCGATGCAGGTATACCTGTGTTACCGGTGAAAGAGGGCGTCGACAAAGCACATCAGCACATGAAAGCGTATGTAGTAGCGTTTGGCGCAGTCTCTTTAGCGCTGTTCCTACTCGGAGAAGCAGGTTATGAATACCTAGCGGTGTCGGCGGCGGTTTGCTTTATGTGGACCAAAGTGACATTTCGCAAAGTCGATTGCCTCAACTACATCCAGTGGTCAAAGACCGTCTTCAAGGTCTCTCTGCTGGTGGTCATGAGTATCAGTGGTGTACTGGGGCTGGAGTTGATTCCGTTGCCTTTTTCGTAAGGTTGGAACAAGATTAACCTATCAAGCAGTTCGCACCAATAATATAAATACCCCGACGAGCGGGGTATTTTTGTTTATCTTCTATCCAACTCTTACGCGTAACTTGTTTACCAAGCACCTAAGTATGACTTGTAAGATTGTAGGCGAACCGTTGCTGCACCGATTACATCGATGAAGCCCCAGAACGGATGTGGCTTCTCAGCTGAGATCCAAGCCGCGCCAGTTGAACCAATAGGGATGTTGTAACCTTCTGGTTCAATGATCTCAAGTACGATAGTACGACCTAAACCATTGCCGTTTCTTACCACGTGTTGACCGACGCTTTGTGGCCCCTGAAGTGGAGAAATACTCGACTCACCGGTACCGGCATTAAAGCTGTGTACTTTTGCTCGGAACACGTGGCCTGGGTATGCATCAACGAAGAACTCAGCGAAGTCTCCTACTTGAACATAGCCATAAGTTTGGTCTGAAATACGCATCTCAAGAAACTTTTTGCTGGTGTTGTAGAGGTGCATATTACCCATTACAGAACCTTCAGCAATGTTCACTATCGATACCTGACCGTCAAACTCAGCTTTAATGGTTTTCTTCTCTTGCGCCCAATTTACTTTTTGTAAATCGGCTTTTAACGACACCAGTTCAGCATGCAGCACTCGAAGATCAGAGTCGTACTTTTCTACGTCACGCATATTGAAGATTTCAGGTGACGTTTCAGCACGCTCTAAGTCGCGATTCATTTGCTTGATCTCTTCTTCTTTCTGAACAATTGAAGATTCGATCTTTGCTTTGTCTGCGGCTGAGTCAATGTCGACGAGTGTGTAAATTACGTCGCCTTCTTTAACCATTTGGTTGTGTTCAACAAGCACTTGGTCGATCTGCTGGCCAAAGATCGGTGACATTACCGCGTGTGGTGCTTTCACTGTGGTTGAGTTGGTTAGATCAACGGGTGCCCACAAGCGAGAGATTACCGCTAATACCGCAAGAATCGTTACGCCACCAATGGCAGCCCATGTGTAGTTCTTGAAGTTCTTCTTAAGTGCGCCTGTCGCAAACAGTGACCATACAATTAGGATGTATGGGATCATCATCTCTTTCATTATGCGACCTCTTTTTCTGTAGCGGATGGTGTTGTTGGAGTCTTTTCTTCTGAAGCCTGTTCTTTTGAAGATTGCTCTACTGAAGACGGCTCTGTTACCGGTTGTTCAGGTGATACGTGGACTGCGGCTGTCTCTGTATTGGTCGCGTCTTGTTTAGGCTGAACACCACGGCGAATCACATCACTCAGTGATTGACCAATATGTTTCCAGTTCGCCAATGCGATAACCAATGCGATAACCCAGAATGTTTTGCTGATGAAGAGTCCGCAAAGTGACAGTGCAAACACGATTTGAACGTGAGCGCTTTTGTGCTCTTTTGCTTTATGCACACCCAGTTCATGCAACTGCCACATGCCGTAAACACCGGCTAATACCACAGCAATGGTCACTGAGAACAAGTAACCAGAGAAGGACTCCATCTGGAAGAAGTTCATCATCATTTCATTGGGGTGATTGTTGAATTGAGACATGTCGATGTCTTTAGAATGGATTGTGCCTAATGGTGCAAGAGCCCATGCTCCAGCAAACATCACTGCCATAAACAGGCAGAATTTAATCAAGACCATCACAACGGCCCAGATTTTCTGGAAAACGATTTTAATAAAGTTCATATCTCAACCTAAATAAGGAGAGAGAAAGTGCAGCCTTGGTACAAGACTTTTAGAAGACATCTGAAAGAGGTGTTGAACTCACGTAACCGTATAGACCTACTGAGTCAAAAGTACTAGATGACAATTAAAAATCGCTTTGACCACGTAGACAACGCATTCTCGCGAATAGAGTGTTAAAAACACCTGGCGAAATCATTCTTAAGTAACGTCTACCATTGATAGGTTCGTTTGCTGCATTGGGTTTTAAGGCCGTCTTCCGTGATGTGTGCAACACCATCATCTACACATTTTTAGGTTTTCTGTTTAGGTTAAGAATTGATTTGTTGGCGAAATAATAGGAAGTGTAACTGGTGCTATCTACGCATTATTGCGATATTGAATTATCGTAATTACGATGAATTGAGTGGTTGCTTAAACGTGAGGTGGGTTTATTTGAACAGGCTCAAACTCGGCTTATAAAATATGTCTATTTAATTAGCCTGGATCATAGAAGTGGCTATAAAAGTATCAATAAGGCAGGACGGAAATATTGAATACTCCGACCAGTCTAGGGTGAGTTTGGGTGGATTAAGCGTTACTGGCACAGCGAAGAGATTTAGATTCCAATCTGGCGAATGTGGCAGCTATTCGAAAGAGTGAGTTGTTCTGACATTTTTGCTCTTTACCATATGATGCTTCCTTCTCAGTTTTGTTTTCTCAATGAGCATCCGTTGTTTCATTCTATCGCTTTTACGATAAGATAATTAAATCTATCGCCAAATGAGCACTGAATCATGAGTAATGACATTCCGAATTTTAACTTATTGGCTGTGTTTTCAGCGGTGATGGAGCAGGGCAGTTTGAGTAAGGCTGCCGATCATTTGAATACCAATCAATCGACGATCAGCACTGCGCTCGGCCGACTGAAAAATGAAATTGGCCAAGAGTTGTTTGTGCGCAGTGGGCGAGGGGTTGTGCCTACTGCTTACTCGCAAAGCTTGTATGAGCAAATCAAAGCGCCAATACACGAGCTCAACGGCGTGTTTCAAGGTATGGCTGGGTTTGATGAAGCGAGTACAGAGCGCAGGTTTGTGGCTTAGGTTCCCGAACATTTAAAGTGGATGTTGCTCGATCGATTTTCTCAGTTATCTAACCAAGGCTTATCTCTTGAGGTGTATGACCAACCAGATAGTGATGATCAAGTCCATGAGGATCTATTAACTCAGAAGTTTGATTTGATGATCGACATTGTGTTGCCTGAGCATTCAAGCATGATGAGCGAAAAGCTCTACGACAGTGAGTTTGTGATTGTTTGCCGAAATGGGCACCCTAGGATCAAAGGTGAGATCACCGAGGCGCAATATCTCAGTGAGCAACATGCGGTTTTAGCCAGAACACGTCGCCAAGTAAGAAGTTTGACTCACTACACTTCGTTAGACTTATCCTCGCGTAAAATTGTAATTCACGGCAGCTCTATGGCCAGTAACCTAATGCTGTGTAGCCAGACTGATTACATCACTGTTGTGCCGCTTTCTATGGCGAACCAGTATCAGGAATGTCTTGGGTTACAGTTGTTCAAACCGCCTTTCGATTATCAGCCTATCTCTCATTACCTCATTTGGTTGAAAAAACAGAACACCGATCCGGCACATAAGTGGTTGAGAGAGCAGATCATCAATACGACTAATGACATGTCTAAATCACTAAACAGTTGGCGCTCCGCTTTCTGATCGTCGCCCTATCTTTTGTTTGCCAAATATCTTCTTAACAAATCACTTGTATTAAGTGAGTTATAATAAAAAATTATCACAATGAGAATTTATGATAATTTCATTTATTTGCTGTCAGCTCGTATATTAACCCTAACAAAGAAGTGGGTAACCTCCACTCACGATTATATCGGCTCAGGTTGCTGGGCTAAAAAGGGCGAAATATGAAATTCCTACACACAATGATCCGAGTTACTGATTTAGACAAGTCTATCGAGTTCTACACCAAGGTATTGGGAATGAAGGAACTTGAACGCCACGAAAACAAAGAGTACCGCTACACATTGGTTTTTGTTGGCTATGAGCAAGGCGGCACGACTATCGAGCTAACGTACAACTGGGATACGAATGAGTACGAGATGGGCAGCGCGTTTGGTCATCTGGCATTGGGTGTAGAAGATATTTACGCAGCATGTGACAAAATCAAATCGCTAGGTGGCAACGTCACTCGCGAAGCGGGTCCAGTGAAAGGCGGCTCAACTCATATCGCTTTTATTACTGACCCAGACGGCTACCAAATCGAACTGATTCAACTAGGTTAATCGAGGATATAACAATGACAAACGCACTATTTCAACCAATTCAACTTGGTAATATCGAGCTTAAAAACCGTATTGTTATGCCACCGATGACGCGTTCTCGCGCAACGCAACCTGGTAATTCAGCAAACGATATGATGGCGGCTTACTACGCTCAGCGTGCTTCTGCAGGTTTGATTATTGCTGAAGGCACACAAATTTCACCTATGGGTCAAGGCTATGCTTGGACTCCGGGTATCTATTCTGATGAGCAGATCGCTGGTTGGAAAAAAGTGACTGATGCCGTACATGAAAAAGAGGGCGTTATCTTCGCTCAACTTTGGCATGTAGGCCGTGTAACACACCCAGACAACATTGGTGGTGAACAGCCAATCTCGTCTTCTGCACTTAAAGCACAAAACGTAAAGGTATTCATCGATAACGGTACTGATGAACCGGGCTTTGTTGATGTGGTTGAACCTCGTGAAATGACGAAACAAGACATCAAAGAGGTGGTTGAACAGTATCGCCAAGCGGCTTTGAATGCGGTTGAAGCAGGCTTTGATGGTATCGAACTTCACGCAGCGAATGGTTACTTAATCAACCAATTCATCGATTCTGAAGCAAACAACCGCACTGACGAATACGGTGGTTCAATTGAAAACCGTTTACGTTTCCTAGGCGAAGTGGTTGAAGCTATGGTTGAAGCGATTGGTGCTGACCGTGTTGGTGTCCGCCTTGCTCCGTTCACATCGTTGAATGGTACGGTTGACGCTACACCAGTAGAGACTTACACAGCGGCGGCAGCACTACTTAACCTATACAAAATTGTTTACCTACATATTGCAGAAGTTGATTGGGACGATGCACCTGAAACGCCAAAAGCATTTAAAGCAGCAGTTCGTGAAGCCTACGAGGGTGTCCTTATTTATGCGGGTAAATACGATAGCGAGCGTGGCGAAAAAGCCGTTGCTGAAGGCGTAACTGACATGGTTGGTTTTGGTCGTCCATTCGTTGCGAACCCAGATTTACCAGCTCGTATTCAAAATGGTTACCCACTTGCAGCGCACGATCCAAACACATTGTTCGGTGGTGCTGAAAAAGGTTTAACGGATTACCCAGAATACGCAGGCTAAAAACAGCTGCCTGAAGCAGAGTATTGAGATAGTATCTCGATCCTGTTGAATGTTTATAAAAAGCAACCTTGCAGAGTCGGGTTGCTTTTTTTGTTATTGGACTAAGTAAAATGATGAACGTGAAAGCGATGCGCGGAGAGCTTTACCTTCTATTTGCCACCCTGCTAGCTGGGGTTGGATGGATTGCATCTAAGCTGGTGGTATTGGAAATGCCGGGACCAGTGTTCATTGGTGTGCGTTTTTTAGTGGCGAGTCTTATTCTTCTGCCGTTTTGTATTCATCATATTCGTAAGCTTTCGTTTAAACAGATCTTGTCTCTTTGCGGCGTGGGTTTGTTGCTGTCTGCCTCACTGCAAGTCTGGGTGTATGCAGTGTCGGTGACCGAGACCTTGTCTGAAGGGGCATTCATCATGAGCTTAGCCATGATCATTGCCCCCTTTGTGTCTTGGATTTTGTTTCGAGTTAAACCTAATCGTGCGTTTTGGATGTCTTTCCCTATCGCGATTATCGGCATGCTGTTGCTGACTTTGGGTAACGGCTGGCATGTTGAGCAGAGTCAGATTTATTTCTTACTAGCATCGATGTTGTTGTCTGTTCACTTTGTGATGAACAAGCGTGTGATTACCAATATCAAGCCTATCGCATCAATCTGTGTGCAACTGTTTGTGGTGGGTGTGAGTGGTTTAGCCTTTGCTTCTATGACAGCTCAGCCGGAGTTCGAAATCACCAAAACCTTAGTCTTCTGGTTTATTGTCTCTGCGGTGATCGCAACGTCTATTCGTTACTTGCTACAAACGGTCGGTCAGCACTCCGTGAACATGGAAGTGGCGGCATTGATCATGATTCTTGAGCCTGTGTGGACGCTGCTGTTAAGTGTGAGTGTGCTTGGCGAAAGTGTAGAGATGCAGAAGCTGCTCGGTGGGGCGGTGATCATTGCTTCACTATTTTGCTATATCAAATGGTCGAGACGAAAATAAAACATTCGGCGCAAGGCCGAGTGTGGGTTGTTCTTCAAGTGCTTTTCTGAGCCTTATCAGGCGAGTGTTGAACAAGACTTGTCGAGTGCAGAGCAAGGGTTAAATTCTGCGAATAAGACGTGCAAAGGGTGTCACCGTACTTATCATTCTCGCTGGTAACTATTCTAACAACGAGCTTTAAATACAGGTGGTAAAGTCGAACCCTTACCACCATAGTCCTATCGCACAGCCTTCTTTTCTTTATGCCATCAATTCGAATGCACTAGGGGCGGGAAAGGACGTGAATGAATTAGTCGCGAATAGTGACTTTTGTAATCACAATATCTTCGCAAGGCACATCTTCGTGTCCCCAGCGAATGGTTGTTGGTGCTTTCGCAATTTTGTTTACCACATCCATACCTGCTGAAACCTTACCGAATACCGCGTAACCCCAGCCAGCATTGGTTGTTGAGGTGTGATCTAGGAAATCGTTGTCATCAAGGTTGATGAAGAACTGCGCCGTTGCAGAATGTGGTGCATCAGTCCGAGCCATTGCCACAGAACCAATCACATTCTTCAAACCACGGTTTGCTTCGTTGACGATTGGGGCGCGAGTTGGTTTTTCTGTCATGTCGATAGTGTGACCACCACCTTGAATCATGAAACCTTCAATAACACGGTGAAATGTCGTGCCTTCGTAGAAACCGTCTTGGCAGTATTTAAGGAAGTTTTTCGACGTTACTGGCGCTTTTTCAAGGTTCAGTTCAATCTCGATATCGCCAAAGTTGGTGGTGAAAGTAATCATAGGGCTACCTAAAGTTGAAGTTTTACTGAGTCGTAATGACGAAAGTGGGTTGCAGTATAGGGAAAATAACAGCGGATACCAGTGATGGTTTTATTGTGGTTGAATTCTCGTCAACCACCAAAATCACGCCTGATATTGTTTAAGGAACATCTCGACACTTGAAGTAATGAGCACTTGCTTGTGTGCAGCATCCGGTGACGGCACATGACCAATGATTTGCGGCCAAAACGCAAAAGACTTAAGCAGACCAATGAACTGCGTGGAGGCGAATTGTGGGTCTAGTTCTACTAAACGACCGTCTGCCAACGCGGCTTTAATCCAGGTTGTAAGTCCACTTTCTGATTGGGAATATTTTTCCATCGCTTGATGCGCCAGTTCTGCGTTATGGAAATACTCTGAGAACAACACGCGTGACAGGTCGATGAAGCCTTCAGACTCAAGTAACTCAAGCTCTTGATTGGCTATCGAGGAAAGCTGTTCTTCAAGTGGCAGTTCTGCTTGATATGGGAAATGCGTTGCGGCCAGAGTTTTGCTCCAAATGCTGTCTAGAATCTCATCTAAAAGCAGTTCTTTGCTGGCAAAGTGATTGTATACTGTGCGCTTTGATACTTCTGCGCGACTCGATATTTTATCCATGCTGGTGGCCTTGTAGCCATGCTCAGTAAACTCTGCGATAGCAGCGGCAACGATCGATTCACGTTTTCTTTGGCTCAGCGTTTTTTTTACAGTCATCGGGATACTACTCAATATGTCGCGGTTAGCATTACATACGCTAATTTTACACCAGTAAGTTTACTTTTAGAACACCAATCCGCGTATTGGTAATTCGGTCGAGAGCAACTGAATCGCTTTGCAATGCACGGTGGGTATCATAGAATCGAAAGTGTATTCGAATTTTATTGATATCAACGGAAGAGAATAAACAATCAATGAGTAGTATTTTAGAGTGTATTCGTACAGTTGGACGAGGAGAAAGAGGGCGTAAGCCTTTATCGTTCGAACAAGCCTACCGCATCATGGATGAGTATTTAAGCGGAGAAGTCGGTGACGACCAAATGGCTATGCTACTGATGTTGATTCGTGTGCAGAATGAAACCAATGAAGAGATCGCTGGCTTTGTAAAAGCGTTTCAATCTCGAGTGCCAGATTTAGGCGCTGATATTGATTGGCCGTGTTATGCAGGTAAGCGTAACGATAACGCCAGTGGCAAGCCTTGGAACTTGTTGGCGGCAAAAATCTTAGCTGACAATGGCTATAAAGTGTTAATGCATGGCTATATGGATAAGCCGAGCGGTAGGACGCACGTTGAAAGCCATTTGCAAGATGTCGGTGTGCAAAGTGCTGAGAGCCCTGAACATGCTAAGTCGATTCTTGAACAAGACGGCATTGCTTATTTACCGCTAGCTAACTTTGCGCCCGAAGCACAAACCATGATTGGTTGGAAACACCGCTACGGTTTGAGAACACCAATTAACACGGTAGTTCGAGCATTGAATCCTGGTGGTGGCCGTTTAGGTCTGCGTGGCAGTTTCCATCCTGGCTTTCCACAACTTCATGCGGAAGTTGAGCATGTTATCGGAAATAAATCCCACTCGGTGATTTCATTCAAAGGGATGAACGGTGAGTCGGAATATAATCCTAAAGTTAGCCAAACGGTATGGATGAGCTCTCCTGACAAAGTCGAATCGTTCTACTGGGAAGAGATGATGAACCTAGAGCTGCCACTTCCTAGTCAATGTGTACTTGGCACATCGGCTGAAGATATGGCGCTAATGGCGAATACCGTTGTCGACAGCATGACAGCCATTCTCTTTGCAGAAACGCACGATAAAACTGAGGCATACCAGAAAGCGGTGCGCCTGTGGCATGAGTATTGTGCGCGTTAAATGGAGTCTTGTAATCAATGAGAGAAGGTCAGCGAGCGCTGGCCTTTTTTATGCTTAATTTCTAGTAATGGCTTTTCGTACGTGCCCAAACAATAGAGCTACTTCACTCGCATCAAGCGATGCATTTTGTCTTCGAACTGAATCTCAATCACCTGTGAGATTTTCATCTTATCAACACGATCAAGCATTCTTGCTTGGTAATCACGTTTTTTCATCCACTCTAGCGGTTCTTTAAAGCCATCTTCATTAATCACAAACGACTGATCGGTAATAGAGTCTTCAAAGATATGAACCACCCAAATGCGTGATTGGAAATCCAATAACTCACTAAAGTAGCTTTTTAACTTAGATAAGGAATTCGTTAGATACGTTTTAGGTGGGGTTTGGGAAGACATAGTAAACCGTATTTGGACAATGAAAATCGGCAAGGGCGCCGTCTGATCATTATAGCCTTACCCGTTAGGCTTGTCAGGTCGAATTCGGCAGCCATTCACGGCTATTGCGCTTGCTAATGCTACTATGGCTGCCAGTTAGAGATTAACCAAATCAGTGTCGGATTCACTATTTAACGAATAGGCCGAAGTCGATCTCTTGTTCTCTTTGATATTTCACCAGCTTCACTTTTAGGTCGTGTTTTGCTGCTAAATCAATGGCTAAGCATGACATGCGTTTTATCTCATCAACGCAGCTTGATATCAGCGGTTTTTCTTGATTATCGATAGTGGCGATGAGTGTGTTTTCTGTGCCGTCGTTACCTGCGTAAATATACGCGTACATGTTGTTGTCGTGTTGCATAAACTTCCTAAAACGGGATTTCTAATTATTAGTGAGGTGAAGATTACAGGGTTTATTTACGCAGGCTAGCTCGGCTAAGTAAGGTTAAGCAAGGGAAAGTAAGGCTTTGTAAGGGCTCTTTTTTTTCTTTTTTCTGGCGTTCGAAAACGTGCTCAACCCTTTGTTTGTCTCACTTTTTTGTCTTGTTAGGTTTTGCCTATCAATAAAATTGTTGAAATCCATTTAGTAAAATCAAGATTTTAGACAACAATTAACTTAACAAGATAGAAAATATATGACGCAAAGTATTTAGGGAGAACGCAATGCATTCTATTAAAGTGAAAGATTACATGACGCAGCAGGTTGTGACATTTACTCCTGATATGCCGTTAAGTCTAGCGTTAGACAAAGTGATGCGTAGCCACCATATGGGTGGGCCCGTAATCGATGATAACGAACAAGTGATTGGCTTCCTTTCAGAGCAGGATTTACTCGAGAAACTTGTGAAGGTCAGTTACTTCTGCCAAGACACACACCTTGTGGGTGACTGTATGTACCAAGAAGTGCTGTCGGTGTCACCTGACTTATCCATTATTGAATTGGCGGACATGATGCAGGTTGGAAAACCTAAAGCATACCCTGTGATCGATAATCGAAAACTGGTGGGTATTATCACCAGAACTGATGTTTTGAGAGCAATTGGCAAGAACTTGGAAGAATGCTTCAAACATCAGGTATAGTAGCGTGTTAAGAACGATTATTTTTCTCAATACTCTCAATTGAAAAAAGGCGCACTAGCGCCTTTTTTCTGTATAGCGCTTTTCTTGGTCGATCCTTTCTTTTTGGATCCCTAGCCAGTTGAACAGTTGAACAGTTGAACAGCTGATTAGGCTTTAGCTCTTGGGTATTCCAACTTTTGGAGGTTTCATGTCAAATCAAACGGCAAAGTTTGTTGAAGGTTCAACGATGCGCCACATATTGGTGATGTCGGGGGCTGGCTCTGTCGGTTTGATGGCGTTATTTGTGGTCGATCTGCTCGACATGCTGTTTATCAGTATGCTCGGACAGGTTGAATTGGCTGCTGCGGTAGGCTTTGCAGGTACGCTGACTTTCTTTTCTACCTCCGTTTCTATCGGTACTTCCATTGCCATGGGCGCATTAGTGTCCAAAGCCATCGGCTCCAAGAATCAAGAGCACGCTCGAAACCTAAGCACCAGTATCATGCTGACTGCGTTTGTTATCAGTTCAACCATAACTGCAATCATGTTCGCTTATATTCCAGAGCTGCTAGCCGCGATAGGCGCCAAAGGCATTGCAGCCGAACGCGCTCAAGCTTACCTACAGATTTTGCTACCTAGTGGTCCATTTTTGGCGTTAGCGATGGCAGCGGGTGCGGGCTTAAGAGCGGCAGGTGATGCTAAGCGTTCGATGTGGGCAACTTTGTCTGGCGGCATTGTTAACGCGATTCTCGATCCTCTGTTTATTTTTGGTTTTGGTTGGAACATCGAAGGGGCGGCTATCGCTTCGGTTGTCGCTCGTTTCTCGGTGCTATTCTTTTCGCTTTATCCTCTTATTCGCAGCCATCAGCTGGTAGCTCCGCCTTCTTTTGTGCAATGGCGCATTAATATTCGACCAATATTGGCGATTGCGCTGCCTGCGATTATCACTAATACTGCAACGCCTATCGGTAATGCGATTGTGACAACGGGTATCGCACAATATGGTGAGGATTTTGTCGCGGGCTTTGCCGTGATAGGTCGTCTGACGCCAGTTTGTTTTGCGGTTATCTTTGCCTTGTCTGGCGCTGTGGGGCCAATCATTGGTCAGAACTTTGGTGCTGAACGCATGGACCGAGTAAAAGAAACACTCAATAACTCATTGCTGGTTACTACGGCATACACCATCGCTGTTTGTATTCTGTTGTACTTCGTTCAAGGTTATGTCATTCAAGGCTTTAGCTTACAAGGTGATGCAGCAATCATTGTGGCGGCTTTCTGTACCTATGTGGCGTTAACCTTCACCTTTAACGGTGCACTATTTGTTGCCAACACGTCTTTCAACAACCTAGGTAAACCGCTTTACTCGACAGCATTGAATTTGGGTAAAGCCACGTTAGGTACTCTGCCGTTCGTTTATCTAGGTTCGGAGTGGTATGGCGCTTTGGGTGTTCTCTATGGTCAAGCTTTGGGTAATGTTCTGTTCGGGATTTTAGGTATCTTGGTGCTTCGACATCATATCGCTGAACTGATGCAAGGCTCTCAAGTCGACCCAGTGGAAGATGATGTGTCGATTGTCAGCTTGAACACTCAGCCGTTTTGTTCACACGATGCGGTGCTTATTGATGATGTATCGGCGAACCGTGAGGAGTGTGCGGAGCTTAAATCTCAGTAAGTCATCGGCGCGGACATAATATTTTTGTTTTCTTGAAAACTTCTTCTTGACCTTGGAGTAGCCTCCAAGGTTTATACTTTTGATGAACTTAAGGTTCTGTTGCTCGTAAGTTAGCAACAACCTCAAGGCTTTTGAGTATTAAGGAGATACATTATGTGCGCAAAACATGCAGCGTGCCGCTCAGCAAAAGTGGACGTTCAACCTCAAGCGGCAGGAGCAAGTTGCTCTAGCCCTAAAATTTCAAGCATCACAGCAGCAGGTACTTCATCTGGTTGTTGTAGCTCTTCTGCTGCACCGTCATCGTCTGGAGACGATTGTTGTAGTTCGTCGGACAGTGGAGAAGAAGACAGTCAGTCCTCAACCTTATCTCTCGACGCCCAATTTTCGAAAAGTTGGCTGGTTGCCGGAATGGACTGCCCAGCTTGTGCAAGAAAAATAGAAAACGCGATCAGCAATATTGACGGTGTTATTCAAGCGAAGGTTCTCTTTGCTACCGAAAAGCTGGTTGTGAAATTCGATAATGAAAGCCTTGCCGACACCATTGAACAGGTCTCTATCAAAACGGGTTTCCCTCTTACGGAAGTCGGTTCAAAGAAAGAACAACAACCTGAGACTTTTTGGCAAGCTCATATCCAACCTAATTTACAGATTATCGCGATTGCAGCGGCAATGCTGTTTGCTGCGCTTCTGAAAAGTACCTCTCCTCAATTAAGCGAAGGCTTGTTTACGGTAACTTGTCTGCTTGGTTTATATCCGGTGGCGAAGAAAGCGGTTCAGCTGGCACGTTCAGGTACACCGTTTGCTATTGAAACCTTAATGAGTGTTGCCGCGCTGGGTGCTTTGTACCTTGGTGAAACTGCGGAAGCGGCGATGGTTCTATTGTTGTTCTTGATTGGTGAGCGCTTAGAAGCGTTTGCTTCATCAAGAGCAAGAAGTGGCGTTCAAGCGCTAATGGCATTGGTACCAGAAAACGCGACTAAGATCATCAACGGCGAGCGTGTAGAAGTAGCAGTCAGTGAACTGGTTCCCGGTGATGTGATTGAAGTGGCCGCGGGCTCTCGTTTACCTGCTGACGGACAATTGATTACAGACGCGGCAAGCTTTGATGAAAGTGCGTTAACCGGTGAATCTGTTCCTGTTGAACACATCGAAGGCAATAGCATCATGGCTGGCGCTGTGGTGGTCGATAAAGTGGTTCGTATCACCATCACCTCAAAACAGGGTGAGAACGCGATCGATCGTATTCTTCATCTGATTGAAGAAGCAGAGTCTCGTAAAGCACCACTAGAGCGATTCCTCGATAAGTTCAGCCGTTGGTACACACCGTTAATGATGGTAGTGGCTCTGTTGGTCATCATCACACCACCATTGTTGTTTGCGCAGCCATGGGAAACATGGGTTTACCGTGGCCTAGCGCTATTGTTGATTGCTTGTCCGTGTGCCTTGGTTATCTCGACTCCTGCAGCGATTACCTCTGGCTTAGCAGCAGCAGCGAAACGTGGCGCGCTCATTAAAGGCGGCGCAGCGCTAGAGCAGCTTGGTAAAATCCAAACCATCGCCTTCGATAAGACAGGCACACTGACCGAAGGTAAGCCTCAGGTTACGGATATTCAACCTCTATCGGGGTGGCAACAAGACGCGATGCTGCGTGTGGTTGGGGCGATTGAAGTTGGCTCTACTCACCCGTTGGCGCAGTCACTTGTCGCTAAAGTAAAAGACCTGAATATTGAGATTCCTGAATCACACAACAAGAAAGCGTTGATTGGTAGTGGTGTTGAAGGGGATGTTGATGGTGTTAAGTATCAGGTTCTGTCACCGTCTAAAGTCACGTTCGAACTTGGTGCCGATGTGGTTTCTCAGGTAGAAGCATTAGAAGGTGAGGGCAAGACGGTTGTGGTTGCTCTTGAGGTTAAAGATCAAGAAGAATCAACAGAGCAAGCTACGACAGTGATTGGTCTGATTGCTTGGCAAGATACGTTACGCAGTGACGCTAAGCTTGCGATTGAACGACTTAATGAATTAGGTATTCAATCTATCATGTTGACCGGCGATAATCCGCGCAGTGCAGCAGCGATCAGTAGCAAGATTGGTATGCAGTACAAGGCAAGCCTATTGCCAAGCGACAAGGTATCTTACGTTGAGGAGTTATCTCAACAGTCGCACGTGGCGATGGTCGGTGATGGCATTAATGATGCACCAGCAATGAAAACGGCGAATGTCGGCATCGCAATGGGTGGTGGTACGGATGTCGCTTTGGAAACGGCGGATTCAGCACTGACTCATAACCGTTTAACTGAGCTGCCAGCGATGATTGAACTGTCGCAAGCGACCATGAACAACATCCGTCAAAACGTAGCCCTTGCGCTTGGTTTGAAGGTCGTATTCTTGGTGACAAGCTTGTTAGGTATTACCGGTTTGTGGGTGGCAGTTTTAGCGGATAGTGGTGCAACTGCATTGGTGACATTGAACGCATTGCGTCTGCTTCGATTTAAATCTAAAGCGGACTAAATCGAGCTCACCGACATAGAGCATTCTTAATATAAAAGCGCCTTTAGCGGTAATACGTTAAAGGCGCTTTTTGTCTCATTAGTATGCAACATAGGCGTGCTGATTGCTTATTTTTGTGATGCCAATCGGTTTTTTGTGAAACTTGAATTATTGTTGCGATCATTCATGTGACATGTGTCACTTCATTTTGTAATGAGCTTGGTTAGAGTGTGTTCGTACCCCACGAATTTACTATGAGCTTAAATAAGGGTAAAAAGCCCAATAAGCCAAAAGGAGCGAACTATGTCTCAAGCTGTTTTCCACTTAGGTGTTACTGAAGCAGATCTTAACGGTGCTACTCTTGCGATCATCCCTGGTGATCCTGCTCGTGTGCAAAAAATTGCAGAAGAGATGGAGAACCCAGTATTCCTTGCTAGTCACCGTGAATACACGCTTTACCGCGCAGAGCTAGACGGCAAACCAGTTGTTGTATGTTCAACAGGTATTGGTGGTCCATCGACTTCTATCGCAGTTGAAGAGCTTGCTCAACTTGGTGTTCGCACTTTCCTACGTGTTGGTACGACTGGTGCTATCCAACCTCACGTAAACGTGGGTGACATGATTGTTTCTACAGGTTCTGTTCGTCTAGACGGCGCTAGCCTACACTTTGCTCCTATGGAGTTCCCAGCAGTGGCTGACTTTGAAGTTGCAACAGCAATGAAAGCGGCAGTTGATGAATCAGGTGCAACAGTTCACATGGGCGTAACGGCATCAAGCGATACGTTCTACCCAGGTCAAGAGCGTTACGACACCTTCTCTGGTCGCGTTGTTAAGCGCTTCCAAGGCTCTATGCAAGAATGGCAAGACATGGGCGTTCTAAACTTCGAGATGGAATCTGCAACACTGCTAACTATGTGTGCAAGTTCTGGTCTGAAAGCAGGTTGTGTTGCTGGTGTAATCATCAACCGTACTCAAAAAGAGACGCCTGATCACGACACTCTAAAAGTAACAGAAGCACGTTCAATCAAAGTGGTTGTAGAAGCCGCTCGTAAAATGCTTTAAGTCTTAAAGTGCTCTGAGTTTTAGAGAGCATTAAGTCTTCAAGTGACATTAAATTTTGAAAATGGCCGCATCGTATGATGCGGCCATTTTTTTGGTGCGCCGAGCAT